>JBHLRA010000112.1:4784-8691 GCA_048883045.1 Candidatus Thorarchaeota archaeon
TAAAAACTTCATTACCTTTAAGATCAAAAGCTTTCATTTCTGCACTAAAGGAACAACCCATTATTTCAGGTTCTTGATCCCCTAATAGATTCGCAATTATACAAGAATAGACATTTTTTTGAAATTGACGTGTCCAAATCGGTTGTAGTCTAATATACTGCAATGTCATTTTAAATCCAAATTTGTAAAATTCAATTTAATTTCATTATGATATACATTGATTTAATCATAAAAATAAATTACACAAAAATAATAAAAAAAAATAGAATTTAAAGTAATTATACATTTTTCACGTCATTCAGACTTTTCTTCTACATCTTCTTTGACTTTCTTCACTAACTTTTTAAAAGCTTGCGTTAAATTTCCTAATTCAGGGTCCTGTTCTTCCAATTCTTTATCAAAATCCGTATCTATCTCTTTAAAAGATACAGTTTTGAGATCGTGGGTACATAATTTTAATGCTATGTTTGTTAATTTATGAATCGGTTTCACTATTGAATCTGCAAGTTTCAAGCCAACAAAGAGACTTATTACAATAATTTGCCATAGTGAGATAAATATTATTGCTAATTCTATCTCAAGAGTTTCAGTGATTTTTGCCTGATCCTCGGGTGTAGCGCCAACAATATTATTGCCAATGACCTCATTAAATATTGCAGCTGTAATTGCAATACTCCCTAATGCGATCAAACATACTACCACGAAACTCAAAAGAATTTCTTGTCTTATTCCAAATTTTCTTTTTTTTTGTTGAGTCATCTTTAGCCCTCCTCTGGTATGAATCCTTCTATTTCTGATGATACCATAATTTCTTTAACCTTTTTAAAAGCATCTGCGATTCGTTTTGAAACATTTTTTGCAGAATAAATTGTGATATATTTACCATGTGGAGTTGCTGCTACCATTTCTTTCATTTTTCGGTGAACTCGTTTTAGTTCAGGTCCCACTCCAATTAAAATAAAATTGACAGGAGGTTCAATTTTTTTGATATAATTTGCTACTTTGCGAGAAGAATAATTTTTACTTCGATTATCTTCACCATCTGTTAAAGTTACAATCCATTTCTGTCGTTCTTGAGATTCTTGTTCTGAAAGAGGTGGTGCTTCCAATAATATATCTATTGCTTTAGCTATTGCATCATATAAAGAAGTCTCGTAAGGAACAGATTCTATGGCTTTAAATATATTTGTGATTTTCGAAACATTACCTTTTTTCTCTGTTAAATTAAGAAGTATATTTATTATAGAATGAAACGTTAGGATTGCAACTCGATCTCCAATGTTTATTGTTTCATTAAAGACTCCCAAAGCTCCTGTTCGAGCAGCACCCATTTTATCCCATGTGGACATGCTCCCAGATTGATCAATTACGAAAACTACATCTTTTTTACGAACTAAAACATCATCTACTTTTGAAAGTTCAAGTTCTGCCTTATGATAAAGAGTTGTTTTATCTTGGCTTTCATATAATTGAACCATAGCTTCAAGAACATTTTTCATTAAAGGGTAATTCCCAAGGTTTTCAGCTAATTTTAGAGCATTTTTTAAATGATCTTCAGCAATTTCTGGATTATTTTTTAATAGAGATAATCTTCCTAATTGAAACTCATCTTCTGCTAATCCCGCATTATTTTCCCATTTACTATCAAGTTTAAATGCCTCATCAAGTTGTTCTTGAGCAAAATCCAATTCATTTTTTAACATGTGAAGTACTCCTATATTTCTTTTTCTTGAACCAATTCCTAAGTCATCTCCTAACTCTTTATCTATTTCAAGGGCTTTGTTAAAATCATCCATTGCCTCTTGCCATCGTTCTTCTGAAAGAAAGAGAAGAGCACGATTGTTATATCGCGAGCTTAATGCGCCGATATCCTCTTGTTCTTCACCAATTTTAATAGCTTTATTATAACTTTCTCTGGCTTTATCATAATCACCCCAATTTCGATATATGTTTCCAAGGTTATTTAAGCACATTCCTTCTCCATGAAGATTTCTCGTTGTCTGAAATAATTCTAAAGCAGCACTATAATTTTTGAAGGCAAGCGTTAAATTTCCTTGATAATAACTTTTATTCCCCAGACGCATTGTAACCAATAAGCTCTGAAAAGATTGAGCAAGTACTCCAATTTCATTTCTTCTTATTCTTCCACTCATAGGAATTTCTTGGGTTAGATCCCCTTCAGATATTTGTTCTATTGATTGTGTTAATTCAATAATAGGAGATGTAATTCTTCGAGAGATCCCATTTACAGCAAAGAAAATCACTATACTGATAATTATAGCTACAATAACAATGGTAATGATCAACGGGCTTTTTAAAACTTCAAGTGAGCTATATCCTAATCCAATAAAATAGTCAATATTCGTTAGTAATTGAAACGCTAAGAAAAGTGTTAAAAGTATGAATGGGACTAGGATACATGTAATCATAATTATAAAGAGCCGTTGCCGTAATGACCTTTTTTTAGTTATTTCTTTAACTTCCATTTTCTTCTTTACCTCCTTTATTTCTTATAAAAATCAAACTCCTTTATCAATTCCTTCATATATTAAAAATATTGATGTAAAAATAGAAGCTTTAACTATAGCTAAACCAATCAATGGTAGATCAGAAACACCTGCATCTATAATTCCAAAAAGTGAGACAAACATTACACCTAAGCCCATTGAATATCTCCTCCATTTATCACTTTTATTATCGAGTGTTTTCCCGGAATGAAGAATAGCAGGTCCAAGTATTACCATCATAATTACCAATACCACAGCCAATATTGCTAATGCTGCTCCTCTAATTCCTGTTGATGGCAAACCACTCGGTGATGCTTCCCAAGAAGTAAAAGTTGAAGGATTGGAATAAATCAAAATAGCGAAAATTATACTTAATATCGCTACAATACCAGTAATTGGGATTTTATAACGACCATCTTTAAATAAATCTGAAGCAATATATGCCCAAATAGTTGCACCCAAAGCAGGACCCCAAGCATATCCTAGAACACCTATATTTGGATCGCCATCTGGATACCCTAATGGGGGAAATCCGAATATCATTAGTAAAAAACTTGCAGAAACCCCAAACCAAGCATGAAAAACTGATAATAATCCAATTCCACTTAAAATTATTCTTTTTTTAACTTTTACATCTGTTGCTTTTCTTGCATGTTTAAAAATGAGGATAAAAGCTAAAATATAACCAGCAGCAATAATTTCTAGGCCAGTAAGTCCATTTATTATATCAATATTTGGTAGTGACATTTATGTTAACACCAAATTATAATTACTATCATAATTTAATGACAATGCTATATAAAAAGATTATTTAAATTATTACACCGAAATACCTATTATTACACCTTAATTCTTATTTTTACACCGTAAAATACCTAAATATACTTAAAAGATAATTAAAACATCAAAATAAGCAATTTTCATGCAATCCAAAATTAAAAAACTGACTATTCAATTGAATTTGGTCCTTCTGTTATCTTGAAATAGTAGTTCAAAACCAATCCAATAATGAAAAATATTGCTGCTCCTATGCCAAGGCCTATGAGAATGTCCATCCATAGGAAATTAACCAAATAGACGTTATACAGGTATCCTGGGTGCAGTTCTGTTAATATTTTGAAATGGATAGCTGAAGTGCTCAAAATACTTAGTATTGCACATACAGTAAAAAATATTACAGCTAAAGCTTTTCTGTTGCTAGAAATTTTTTCCTGTTTGAATACCATAGTAATCCTATTTTACCTTTTATTAATATAGTCTTATATGATTAAAATTGATTTTTATTAATAGATCCACAATTCATCTAAAAAAAATCCTATATAATTAGAGTAATAAATTTTCAAGGATTCTTCTTTTGAACAATATAATCAATATAGCTATCATCCAGAACTTCTCCATCT
>JBHLRA010000112.1:8791-10092 GCA_048883045.1 Candidatus Thorarchaeota archaeon
GGTCCCTCAATAGCAGACTCCGAAAGATATGATAAAAAATTATAGAATGGTGCTGGGTATAACAACTCTTTTGCTAATTTCATAATCGTATAAAAGCTATATCATTAAAAAATACATCTGAATTCAGATTAATCATTTAAAATATCAAAACTCAAATAAAAAATAGGAAAATAGAATTAATGAAAGGTTATTTTTGATGAACATTTTTGAACCATTTAGTCACTACTCTTAAAAAATCATCTGGTGTTTCGAAAAATGGATAATGACCGCATTTTTCAAAAATATATATCTCAGAATTAGGAATGCTCTTATGCATGCGTTCAGCTTGGGATGGTGGACTTATGAAATCATCTCTTCCTACTAAAATTAATGTTGGTACTTCAATTTTAGAGAGTTGTGAACTCACATTAAATTTTGGCATTAAGATTTCATTTAGGGCTGCTACTTTAGGATTAAGAATCATTTTGTCGATCAAATCATATGCCATCTTTTGATGTTTAGAAGTAAAATCATAGAAATATAATGGTTGTAAAATTTTAAACTGATTTCTAAAGCCTTCTACAGTAGGATCAACTGGATCATTGAAAGTTTGTAAAATTTCTGGTGTCGGATTTTTATTTTGTACAATAGTCATCACTTCTTCCAAATAATCGAATGCGGGAGCAGTGTCAATAAGAATCAAATAACATAAGTTTTCTGGATGATGAATAGCATAATTCAATGCAATATATCCCCCGGCAGAATTCCCAATAATTCCTATTTTTCTATATCCTAAACTCTCACGTAAAATATTAGCATCGTCAGCAAGTTGTTTATAAGTTATTGTATTTATCTGTGGTCTTCCAGATCGTCCGTGTCCTCTATGATCATAAAAGATTAATTTCATAAAATCGCCTAAAATATCGAGAGCTGGACGCAAATATGTATGATCAACACCTAAGCCGCCATGCATAACTAGAAAGGGAAATCCTGAACCATGTTCATCGTAATATATTTGCGTTTCATTAATCTTAGTTATAGTCATTATTTCAGCCAAATTTCTTTGATTTTAAGAAGTAAAAATTAATAAAAGTTTATTAAAATCTATTATCTAAATACTTCGTTATTTGTATTTTAATTTTGTTTTTTTAACCATTTTAGAATATCTTTTTTTATGTGGACAATATGGTATACTAATGAATTAAAATTAAAAAGTTGAAAAGTATGAACGAGACTAATCTAAATACAAAGCAAATTTTAGGTATTCTACTTGTATACCTCGCAATCCAAACTCCTATCTCGGCGCTAATAAATAATTTAAA
>JBHLRA010000113.1:0-9884 GCA_048883045.1 Candidatus Thorarchaeota archaeon
AACAAAAATCCATAGCCATATGTTTCTTGCAAATCTTTAAGCAGATTAAGAATTTGTGCTTGAACTGATACATCAAGGGCAGAGGTTGGTTCATCTAATATTATCAACTCTGGATTGCAAGCTAATGCTCTAGCTATAATAATTCTTTGCTTTTGTCCGCCTGAAAATTCGTGAGGATAACGATCCATATGTTCTCGCTTTAATGACACTTGATTTAACAATTCTAAAACCCTTTTTCTTATCTCTAATTCATTAGTTATGCCAAGTAAATTTTTGAGAGGATCCGCTATAATATCAACGATTTTTTTACGAGGGTTCAAGGAAGCATCTGGATCTTGGAAAATCATTTGAATCTTTTGTCTTAAATAGCATGAATATTTGGGAGGAATTGTCATATCTAGGAAAAGCATTTCTCCTTCTGTTTTATCTACTAAACCTAGTATTACTTTTGCAATAGTAGTTTTTCCACACCCACTTTCTCCCACTAATCCAAGGGTTTCGCCAAACTTTACATCAAATGAAACTCCATCAACTGCTTTAACAGCCCCTATTTTTCTTTTTAAAATTCCTCCTATAAGTGGATAATGTACTTTAAGATTTTTAACTTCAAGTAGATTCTTACTTCTTTCAAGATCGCTAATTTGACAAAATTTTTCGACCCTAACTACTTTATATGTAATATACTTAATAGCAAGACTAGTAATCACTGCTATTAAACAGTATGTAAAAAAAAATAACCAAAAGTTTTCTACTATAATTTCTGGCAGAGGAATAAAGCTAAAAAGAATACAAATAAGTGAGGAAATTATATATAGAGGGAATTTTACTCTAATTAATTGGGATCGAGGATCCCAATTTATGATAAAAAATGAAATAACAAAAGCTAGACAAAACAGAGATAAAAGGGATAAGACTAACGCTAATCCTAAAATGGTTGAAAAATCAATAAATTGAAACATTATAACATCTCCTCTATTTTATATTTATATTCACTAATTTTTATTAAAAATGCCAAGATAATGACATAACCTCAATTTTCGTTTACTTAAATAATTTAATTAAATTTCTCCTTCTACTTTCTTTATAATAATTTCTGCTAAATGTTTATATTCTGGATCGTATAGATGACATGCTACAAAATAACCCTTATCAACCTCATTTTGTTTTGGAACTATTGAATTACAAGGCTCGAAACAATATTTGCATCTAGGATGAAATCTACATCCTGAAGGTGGATAAATTAGATTTGGAACCATTCCCGATATAACTTCAAGCCTTTTTTGACTTTTTCCAATAACAGGAACAGAACCTATAAGTCCTCGGGTATATGGATGATAGGGGTTAATTAATAATTTCTTTATATCTCCATATTCGACAATAGATCCACTGTACATTACAACAACACGATCACACATTTTGGAGATAAGACCTAAATCGTGAGTGATATATAATATACTAGTATTGTATTTCTTACGAAGTTCTTTCATAAGTTTAAGAATTTGATTTTGTATCGTAACATCTAACGCAGTAGTTGGTTCATCAGCAATTAGTAATTTAGGTCTACATGCCAATGCCATCGCAATTTGAACTCTTTGTCGCATACCACCACTTAGTTCATGAGGATATCTATCAAAAATTACTTCAGGAAAGGGTATATTTAAGTCTTTTAAAAGGGCTATACTCCATTCTCGAGCAATGCTATATATACCTTTATCAGGAAATTTAGAAGTTTCGACAAGTAGTTCATTTTCCATATGCAGTAAAAATACTTCAGATATTTGCTTACCTATTTTAAAAACTGGGTTAAGCGAACTAAGTGGATCTTGAAATATCATAGTAATATCTTTTCCACGATATTTTAGCATTTCAAATTCAGATTTTAAAGCTAGATCTTCTCCACTGAAAACAATTTTTCCTTTTTCTCTTTTTCCTGGAGGACGAATTAGTTGAACAATAGATAATGCGGTAACAGATTTACCACATCCAGTTTCGCCTACAAGACCAAGAACTTCACCTTCGTAAACTTTAAAAGAAACATCTTCTACCGCACGAACAATACCCTCTTCAGTATAAAAATATGTAGTGAGATCTTTCACATCAAGGATAATGTGATTGCTGCTTAATTTAGAGTCTTCAAGAGATTGATCTTTCACTATTTCTAATGCTTTTTGAACTTTTAACTTACTTCTTGCTTTTTCAACTGGCATAAATTTCTTTTTCAACGATATATAATATATGAAACCATAAAGACCACTAACTACACCAAATAATATACGAATGTCTTGAGTATATATTTTTATTCCAAATAATCTATTCAAATATAATTCAAAGATTATTAATTGTATTGACCAAATTCCAAATGAGATAAGTCCACCAGTAAACATGGCGTACTTAAAAGGTGTTTTAGGAATTCGCGTCTCAATTGGACGAATTTTATTAATAAGAATTGTTACAAGAATATCAAATGCAATAATAAAACCTGCCCATATAAATCCAAGGTAAAAAATATCAATTAATACTGGTTCTTCCCCTTGAAGTCTTTCAAGTCCTAAGAGCGGAATTGTAATAAATATTATCGCAATTATCCAAGTTATTACAATAAAAATTTTAAATATTTTAATAAATTGACCATCTTGTTCTACTAATCTCCTATATAGAAAATAAAAGACTGTAGTTATAATTGCGAATGATACAGCATTATTATTGAAAGCTAAAAATATAGAATTAAAAAGCCATAAAGTTTCAAAAAGAGATTTAACGCCAAAGATAATGCCTAATAAAATAATACATATTATTCCTGACTTTCTCTTAAATAATTTCTTTGAGACCTGCTGATCTTCAGGAATTTGATTATTGATAATGTTTGAAATTAAATATAAAACTAATACAATAATAATTGAGTCAACTAATGCTTTTCCGTAATTTAATCCAAACACAGTTTGATATATTATACTTAAAACTTTTTATCCCTCTTTTTTATAATTTTAATCGTGGATCTAATGCATCTCGAAATCCATCTCCAACGAGTATATATCCTATGGCAGCAATTCCAATAAATATTCCTGGCCAAACAGCAGCACTGATATTACTATAGCGTCCTCGGGCCCATAAAATATCGAGCCCCCAACTGGCTACAGTATTGTCTGAAAATCCTACAAATGCAAGACCTGCTAAACCTATTATTGCTATAGCAGCTCCTCCAAAAAAAGATACTAACATAGGGGATATTGCATTTGGTAATATATGTTTAAACATAACAATGAACTTCCGCGCACCACCTACTTTCGCTGCTTGAATGTATTCAAGTTGTTTTACTTGAAAAACAAGTGATCGCATGAACCTAATATTATATGGTATAAAAAGAACTCCGTAAATAATAAGAGTAGTTAATAGATCCGTACCAAGCATAGGAGTAATTATGACAATAAGTATCAGTGTTGGAAAAGCATAGAATAAGTCTACAAAGCGCATCATGATATAGTCAATAGCCCCACCGAAATAAGCAGAAAAAATGCCTAAAACAAGACCCCCACCAATGGATATTGTTACGGGGATTAACGACGATAAAATTGTAGTTCTAGCCCCCCAAATAATTCTAGCTAAAACATCATATCCATTATATGTTGTCCCAAACGGATGGTCAGCTGATGGAGGAGCAAAAACCTCTGGATTAGGCGGAACATTTGGTATCACTAAGTCTTGTAATGGATAAATAGTAAACCAAGGTGCAAATATAGCTAATACAGAAATAAATAAAATCATTATTAGTCCAGTTATTGTTAGAGGCTTAACAAGGTGTCGAAACAATCTCCTTTTAGATTTTATTTGTTCAATCTCATATTCTTGCGCTGAAAATTCAGGGTCTCGCCAACCAGGAATTAAATAAAACTTTAAGAAGCGAAGAAATTTCATTTTTCTTAATGATTTTGATGAACTCTGCTCTTCTACATTTTCTTTTATTAAAGCTTTTTCTATAATTTTCATCAACCTCCTCTCTCAAAAAATAATTCGTGGGTCTATTATAGTATAAAGTATATCAGCTACTAAAGTTCCTGAGAGGATTATTATAGTAGCAAATACTAGGAGCCCAAGAGTAACCAGGTAATCTCCTGTTAATATAGAAATAACCATGTAATAACCAAAACCTTTATAATTAAACACTATTTCAACAAAAAAAGAGCCTAATAATGCTGTGGCGGTACCCCCAACGATTAGATTACTGACAGGCAATAATGCGTTGCGAATAGCGTGTTTATTTATAACATCTTTTTCTAATACGCCTTTAGCTCGAGCAGTTCTGATATAATCTTGATTTAAAACGTCCAACATGCTGGATCGCGTTTGTCTTGTCATACTTGCTAATGAAACAAAAGTAATACAAATAGCAGGTATAATTAGGTGTACAATTGTGTCCCACAAATAAATTTGATTATTAGCTATTATGCTATCGATTATTCGAAATCCTGTTATAGATCGGGGTGCTGTTAATCCAGGTGAATTTGCAAAAAAAGCGGGTATATCGAAGCCTTGATATGTAAAATTACTCAAATAATAACCAAAAAAGCGTTGGAGCATGTCAGCAATCCAAAAGACAGGGAATCCTGCCCCTAAGATTGCAACAATTCTAACTCCTACATCTTTTATTTTATCCCTATGGGTTGCAGAAGCTATTCCAAGTTTAACTGCGATAATAGGACTTAATATTATTGGGATTATCATTAATTCTATTGTTCTTGGAAATATTTCCGAAATTAAATCAATTACAGGTTTATCCCGTATGATTATATAAGAACTACCCCAATTTCCGGTAAAAAAATTCTTAAAATATATGGCAAGTTGAATATACCAAGGATCATGGTATCCAATTCTCCGTAATTCTGCCTCAACAATATCAGGATCGAGTGTATTACCCAATCTACCGGCAACCGGGTTAACTAAATTTTGTTGTACCATTAAATACGATAAGAGCCAAGAAATAGTTAGAACAAGCAACAACATCGGAATTATCATTAATATCCGCTTGATGATATATTTTATCATATTTTTTGGTTGTTTAGCCATTTTCTTCCCTTTTTTCAAAGAATAATGTCTTTATAATTCTCTTATTCTATATTTCTTTTTGATTTAATTAATTGTTTGACTTTCATACCACTTATAGCACCAGATAATGTGGTTGCTATTAAGATACAAATATGTAAATAACCCTTCCAATTTCCAAATTGTAATATAATTGGCTCTATGCTAAAACCATACATGATTGCATATAAAATAAAAGCTTCGATAATTATAAAAGGAACAAGCCAGATTGACGCTTTTATTCCATAGTGAAAAATTGATTCCTTATACGTTAATAAAAAACAAGTAACAAATAATAATATTAAAGGCAAGAAGAATGTATCTACGTATACTTCAAATGTCCAAAATAACACCGTTCTTTCCATTTCAGTAAAACTTATCCAAGTTTGTTCAGTAAAAGAGATCCACTCATCAATCATAACGATGTTAGCAACAAGGCCATAATATCCTAGTAATACAATCGTGTATGCAATAAAAACACTACCTTGGCGCCCAAGATCGATCTTTATATTGCCTTTCTTGTTATTGTCACTTTTGATTTGATTTTCCTCGTCTTGCAACATTATCTTAAATTGGAGTTTATAACATTAAATTTAACTCTAAAGTTGATATTTGTTATAAGTTTCACAAATGTTTAAATTTATAATTACACAAGCTTTAAATAAATTTACATCGTAAATTAATTTGATACAAAAATTTTACCAAATAAATCAAAAATTAATTTAAAGAAAAATAAGGCGAATAGTTAGAATGAGAAAATGGTCAAAAAGTTTAATTTTTTCTCTATTTGTTATTTCTATGTTATTTCCACTTATACCTTTCAGTGTCAAAGCTCAAAGTACGATACCCACTTTTACTGTAGGAGCTTGTGGACCCGCCCCCATAGGTAATTGGGATGGTATTAGTTTTGCAGCTACTACTGGCGATTATTTCAGGTATAATGCTCTTGAAGGATTATTTGAATTACCATATGGTGCGGAATCCGGAGATTATAATAATTTAGTACCATTACTTGCAACCAGTTGGACAATACATTCCCGACCAGATGAAATGAACGCTAAAGGTTTTATGAATTATGGTGGAGTTGATTATATGGATGTCGTTCTCAGAGAAAACGTTAAGTTTCACGATGGCTCAGATTGGAACGCCACAGTTTGCAAATGGAATCTTGATAGGCACATGTACACCTTGGGAAATATCGATTTTTGTCTAGGTGGTACAGTTGATTCTGCTGTGACCGCTAATAGACCAATTTATTGGATGGATTATAGAGATTGGGATGATTACGCTACTGCATCATGGAATGTAACTAAACTACGTGGTCCTGGTCCTTATACATATGGATATCTTAATGAATATCCCGGATTTGGAACATCTAGTTTATATGATGTCCCATATGGTTATAATAGATTCCCTCGATTTACAAATATAACCATACTGGATAACAAGCAATCAGGAGGAACAGTTAGAGTATACTTTAATGATTGGGGCACCGGTCCACAATATTTATCGAATGCGTGGATAAAATTTATCTCCATGGATTCTTATAAGGCCTATTTTGATGTTCCAATCATGGGATATGGAGATGTTCCAAAGTTTCCCCAAAATAACGCGACATCACCTTTCCCTGGACATTTAATTGGTACAGGTCCCTATATGTTTGATAATTTCACATTAGACCAAGGTACTATGACAAGATTTGATGATTGGTGGAATTCTTCAGCTCAACAGGCTAAAGGGTGGCATAAACTTCCAAAGGTAGCAGTAGTTATGTTTAGTCATGATATAACAGGATATAATGCAAGGACAACAGCATTGGTGACAGGTGATATTGACTTCGCGTACGACCACAGCTGGGAACCGCTTGGTTATAGTGATATAGCTACCGTTTCTAACTTAGACTATATAGATATGGGTCAGGAAAATTATGGGGAAGTTATTGTTTTAAATTGCGTTGATGAAACTTATTTGCGTTATTGGGATGATATAGACTTAAATTTAACTGCCTATGGAATTTTGTCATCCACTAATATTAAAGAAACAAATGGAACACTGAAGCCAACTCATGGAGTTGATCGCGCCTTTAGGAAAGCGCTTTCTTATGCGTATGATTACGATACATACCTAGCATTATTCAATGGTCGGTTAGTGCGTTCTGGGGGATTAGTGGCAGGCACTCACGAATATTATGACCCCTCTGTACCTTTACCTTATAGAGATCTCACGATAGCGCGTCAAACCTTACTAGATGATCCTGTCTGGGGTCCAATTTGTGCAGCTCGTGGTTTGACTAGCACAACAGATGATTGGAACACTGTAGCAGGTACTAATCCTATTTATACATTTGAAGATCATTATGATCAAGCCCATCTTGAATCTTATCAGGTGTTGATATCTGCTCTTGAGGATATTGGGTGTGCCATTGATGCTACCGAAGATACAATTGGTACTTATCCTGCAATATTAGCTGGGGAACTTCCTTTATTATCCTGTGATGCATTTGCAATTAAACCTTATCACAGCCGTATTGATGATCTTGGATTCATTCAAGCATATTATCAAAGCACTGGCATTATTGAGCGAACTCCATCGGGTGCTACCTTCCCATATGTACCTTATGGTAGATTTATAGCAGATTACAATTCATATCCCTATGCATTCCCATATAAAGGAGGTTCTAATATGGGTTTTAGTTACAATGCTACATGTGATAGTTTGATTGCAAAACTATGGTTCCAAAACGCTACTGGAGAACAAGAGTATTATAGTGAATTGGCAGATTGGGCTCAGAATTATCAATATCCCATGCTCTATTTAGGAAATGATTTAACCGGACGTGCAGTAAATGATGATTGGGATACTGCTTGGCATTGGATTTTAGTACAGCATTTTGACTTAGTGAAATATAGTCCTACTGCTCCAAGAATTCCAGGATTTTCAGTTGGATTAGTTCTATTTGCTTCAGTAATAGCATCTATCGGATTTGCTTATATTTTCATGAGAAGAAAGAAAATAATATAGAAATACTAAAAAATTACCTAATTAATTTTAAATTTTTTTTATTTTATGTTTAATTTTCTCTTATTCAGAAGTAAATTTATATTGAAAATTACTAGGTTAGGATATATTGATATTTTAAAAAGAAAAATTGAATGACTTGTTGAGGGTTCTAGAAGAAGTAGATTTATTCAAGATATCTGATAAAAATAACATAAAAATATTATTTTACATTAAATATTCAATATAAAAGGAAAGATTTTGTTTAACTGAAGGTGATAAAATATTGTCAGGATTAAATCTGGATGTTATAGGTAAGAAATTTCCAGAAGTTAGTTTTAAATATAAGTGGAAAGATGTAGTATTGTATGCTTTGGGGATTGGAGCTCAAGTTGATGAGCTACAGTTCTTATATGAAGGAGTTTCTGGAGGATTGAAAGTTTTTCCTAGTTATGCTTGCATAGTTGCAGCTGCAGGTCTTCAGCTTCAAAGGCTTGGTAAAATTGCTTTTTCACACTTTGTCCATGGTGAGCAATCAATTAAACTCCATAAATCTTTTTCTACTTCAGATGAAATAGTTTGTCAAGCAGAAGTAGAGAATATATTTGATAAAGGAAAAGCTGCTGTTATCCACATGAAGGTTTCAGGTCAGAAAACTGGAGGTGAATCTCTATTTGATACTAAATGGGTATTTTTTTACTTGAAAGGTGGAGGTTTTGGTGGGGACCCGGGTCCAAAAACTGAACCAATAAATCCTCCTGAAGGGGTAGAACCAGATTTTAGTATTTCCTATAAAACTAATGAAAATCAAGCTGCTTTATATAGACTTAACGGTGATTTAAATCCATTACATATAGATCCTGAATTTGCCAGTAGAAGTGGAAGATTTAAAGGTCCCATTCTCCATGGATTATGTACGTATGGTTTTGCAACACGTGCAATAATTTATGGTGTTTGTAATGGAGATGTGGAACGATTTAAAGAATTTAAAGCACGATTTACTAGTGAGGTATATCCAGGAGAAACTTTAACTACAGAGGGTTGGAAAGATAATGGACGTTATGTTATTCAAGTAAGAACGGATAGAGCTGTGGTTCTTGGAAATGCTTATGCTATAGTTAAATAAATTTATTAAAAAAAAATAAATTATACTTTTTTATTTTTTCTTGGAGGAAGCATCCTGACTAATCTCGGACCTTCAATCATAGAAATTGCATTTTCAGGGCAATGATAAGCACAAACACCACAACCAACACAGAATTCTTCTATTCTTTCTGCTTTATTGTCATCATTTAATTCAATAGCTTTGTTATAGCATATATCTACACATGTCCCACATCCTATACATAAATCTTCATCAATGCTAGATAAATAATTAGTCGCATTAACTACTGGATAAATCAAACAACTTCTTGCATTTAAACAACAACAGCTACAGCAATTGCAGATAGCTACTTCTTCCTTGCCTACATCACCGTATAGATGATACGCTTTATGAACTAACCCCGCATCTTCACACTTTTTTAGAATTTTCAAAGCTTCTTCCTTAGACACCAATTTAGAGAAACCATGATTAGAAGTATGCCTAGCAGATTTACCTAAGGTCATACAAGTTGGTGTAAGTTCGATCTGTTTACATGGATTTCCTAGAAATTCTTGATGTTGACGACAATAGCAATGTCCTACAGCAATATCATCATATTTTTCAATTAATTCTCTAACTTTTTGAGTTGGTAATATTTGTTCCGTTGGGACTTGGAGTTCTTCTTCCACGATAATGTTAATTTCTTCTCCTGTTTCTAAATTTTCTA
>JBHLRA010000114.1:0-7071 GCA_048883045.1 Candidatus Thorarchaeota archaeon
CTAAGATTGTTATATTTTTATTCATAACATCCACATCCACGTTATATATAAAATATGGCAAAACTTTCTAAAAAATATTACGCTATTGATAATTTCTATTCATTCAAAAAGATATAATTATGAGCTATCTTTCTTTTATCTCTTCCCGCAAGTATGTGAATATGTTTTATTGTCTTGAGTGATTCTTTGCTAAAATTATCAATTGGAATATAGACCAATTCACGATATTTAACTCCTGCCAGTGAATAGAAATATTTCCGAGGTGGTTCTGCTGCAACATAGGCTATATATCTCTCTTTTGAATAAATAATTCCAGCTTTAAGTAAACGCTCGGATTTGTCTTTAGTGTCTTTATATTCGTAATCCATATAAGCGTCAAAAATAGGACGTAAATAGATTGCAGGGAAGATGGAAAGTAATCCTCCTACTTCTACGTGAGTTATCCCTGGACCAATAATATAGTCTCCTGGATTTGTAGAATAAAATGCCATATCACTTTCTCTATCATGTTCAGCCCACCAAGTTAGTTTATAGGGATACTTTTCAATCTCTCTATTATCTTTATCAAATATTACTACTATAGTATCAATCTTTCCTTGAATTTGTTGAATGTTTTGAACATATATTTTTTTCTTGAAAGCCCAATTTCTAATCGTTTCTTTAATTGCAATACCATCCATCAGACTTGATTTAAATTCTTCTATTTTAATTCTTTGATTTTTTAAATTCTTTATAGTTTTTTTTCTGATGAAGGTAAAATAGTCTTCTTCTATTATATCTTCAGGAGGCCAAGACACAGTCATATCTTTTCCTTCCTCCCATTCATTTCTCCATTCACCAGGATATTTTTCTTCGGGCTTTTTCTTTAAGGGAATCTCTTTTTCTTTTCCATAGCTATATGGATGATGTCTTCGTAATCTTATATACCGACCACTTGGATCATACCCACCTTCCAATCCCATCCTCATCGTTTCATAATTATCACTCTCATCATCATAAGGATATTTAATCGCTTTTTCCATAACCTTCCATGCATAATCATCATCAATAATGTTTTTAGAGGCAATTAATAATTGAAATAAATTTGGTAATAATCTCTGTTCGGATAATGAGAGATTTCTTGAATATTGAAATAACGTTTTCAATTTATGAAGATCTACAAATTCTTTAAATTCCTCCTCATAGTCATACTTAGCTTTTAATAATATCTTTCTAATATGGTCAATCTTATTGTAAGACTTCAGAATATTATATACGTCCTCAAGAGTTTCAATCTTTTCTAATTTATCTTGTGAAAAAATCTCTCGAAATTTTAACCATTTATAAGTGTGATAAGGTAATTCTCTTAAAAGAAATCGAGCGTCAGATGCCCTTATATTATATATTTTTACAAATTTATGGGGAATTAAATCCAATTCAACATCTCGAATTTTTTCTGGATTTTCTAAATAATATTTTACACTTTCCCAGTGAACCATTCCAATAATAAGTAAAATTCTATGATATAAAGGTGCCATCTTTAAAAGATGAGCTGCCATATATTTTTCTCGAAGAACATCTTTCTCAGTATAACCATGATCCTTATCAAATTTTTCTTGATTTTTAAGAAAATCCTTCAAATTTATCTTATCTTTCAATTTATCTTTGATATCCTTAAACTCTTCTCTAAAATATTTTGATATTTCAGAATAAAAATTCTGAAGACCAATTTTATTAATCGCATAATCATCAGGAAGTTTGAAACTAGGAGGTAAATACTCTGAGACGGAGAGATCGATAAATTCAATTGGGATATTATTTTCAAGTCCAATTCGTATACCCTCTATAATAGAATCTCCCGGATCGATTGGTATAAAATTTAATCTCTTTGGATTTAATGTATCTGCATATCCAATTAAAGATAAATAGGGTAATCGTTCAATAGCTTCTATTACCTCATCTTGCATATTATTTGGTAGTTCTACAGCAATCACATCAGGAAATACTTGAAATAATGCTGAACGAACCAATTTCGCAAATTCTATACGTGAATGAAATGTAGGAATAATATAAATGTTCTTAAATTTAATATAAGGCTGTTCTTTCATCTATCTCTTATTTAATTATATATTTCCTCAAAAATTATTAAAATTTTGAAAATATTTTCAATTTTCTGAATTAGAATAAGTAATTTTATATATTAAAATCTGATAAATAATATACTAAATATTTGAATCATCATCTGATTTTTTTACAAAAGTATTATAAAAATCATCCACATCATCAAGATTTTTAAATATTTTAAAAGAGATTGAGTCCTTCTGCTTTTTTATAAATTCTTCATAATTTTCTGGCAAGTATTTTAAAGCAGCTTCTTCTAAAATTTGAATAACGACTTTTTCAAAAGTTTGTTTTTCTATGATATCTTGACTTTCTTTATTCATTAACTTAGATTTGATATAATATCTTAAAATATTAATACCATCTCTGACGGTATAAGGCTCATCATGAATATGAGCATTCTGAAGGAAGTTAACACAATATTCTAAAATTTCCTTCGAAGCGAATGGTAAATTGTATTTTAAAATTTTTAACTCATCAATCTTGTTAGGAAAATCAATATAAATTTTAGGTTGGAGCCGAGATTGAATATATTCTGGAATTTCATATGTACTGGAGTCAGCATTCATAGTAACACATAACCTAAAATCGGGATGTGCATAAATCCTTATACCTGCAATAATACTCTCAACATAACGTCTTTTATCCATCAATGGTGCTAAAGATGCCCAACTTTTTTCACTCATTCTATTTCCTTCATCTAACAAACATACTCCTCCTTTAACCATTGCTGAAACTAAAGAACTCGCAACATAAGCGATTTTATTATCTGAAGCTATAACTGGGCTAATTAATAAATCTTCAGGTCGAGTATCCATTGTGCATTGAAACATATATACATCTTTTCCTAATCTTCTTCCCGCTGCATAAGCAAGTGTTGTTTTACCTACCCCCGGCTTTCCAAGAATTCGAGGATTGAGAGGTAAATCATTTTTATCTACAACCATCCATGCAGATTTTAATTGGTTGATTAAATCATCATTCCCAACCCACTCCATATCAACCTGAGCGGGTTCAGATAAAATCAACTCTACATCTGATATTTTAATTTTCTCTGGCATAATTATTTATACTTTCTACTCTACTAATTATGGTTATAGAAGTTCAATATATATAATTTATCTGAAATTTTAATTTGTAGCAAAGATATAAAATTCTCTTCTATAGCTCAAGTATAAAAGAAATAAATTTATCTTAACTATAACATATTAGAAAGGATTAATCAAGCAACGATGTCTAAGGATAAAATTATTGTATTAAAATTGGTTTTATTAGGTGATGCCGCAGTGGGTAAGACATCTTTGATTAATATGTATGCTCATCACCGTTTTAAAGAAGATTATAAACCTACACTTGGGGTTTCATTCTGTATAAAAGAAATGAAGACTGAAAGAGTAAATGACCAGATTAGGCTGGTAATCTGGGATATTGCAGGACAAAATAAATATGATCTTTCACGAAAAATGTTTTTTCATGGAGTTCTGGGAGCATTATTAGTCTTTGATGTGACCAGAGATGAATCTTTTCGTAATATAGAATCTAAATGGCTGAAAGATTTAAATGAATATGGTGAACAAAAGTTATCGTATGTTTTAATTGGAAATAAGAGTGATTTAGAAAATTCAAGAACAGTATCAACAGAGAAGGGAAAGAAACTTGCAAAAAAAATTGATGCAAGTGATTTTGTGGAAACAAGCGCAAAAAATGGAGATAATGTAGAAGAGGCATTCAAGATATTAGTCAATAATATTCTAGATAATATAATGATTGAAAATTGAAGATTTATATTATTATATGGTGATTGAATGAAGTGTATCGAAACAAAAAGTAAACGAATATTTATTGGAAAAGTAGAGCCCGAAAAAGATTTAATAGATTCTATTATAGAGATGGTAAAAAAACATAATATAAAATCTGGAATTATCAATTGTATTGGAGCTTTGAAAAAATTTACAATTGGCTTTTTTGAAATTGAATCTAAAGAATACAAGTTGGAAACATTCAATGAAAATGTTGAATTACTAACATGTATGGGAAATATTGCTTTTAAGGATGATGAACCTATTATTCATTTACATGTATCTTTAGGAAGAAAAGACTATAGTATAATAGGTGGTCATTTATCTAAACCAAGCATTGTTTCAGTTACAGGAGAGGTAATTATGTTTGAAATTGATAAAGAATTAAATCGTACTACCGATCCTCAGTTTAATTTATCACTTTTAAACATTTAATCAATAGTTGGTTATTTATGGGAGAAGATAAGAAAAGAGAGTGGACATTAAAACTCGCACTATTAGGGGATCCAGCAGTAGGAAAAACATCTATAATTGATAAATATATCACAGATTACATAAGTGAGTTATAAAATTTAATAGAAATGATTGGAGATTATAAAGGATTTGTAAAGAATAAGGTTATCGTAGCACTCCTCCATGCATATAATGATATCCTTGATTATGATGGAATGAAATCAATTTTAAGAGAAGCAGAGATGATGCATATAAAAGATATTGGAGATGAAGATCCCAATGATACATTAAGCTTTTTTTCTTTTAAAAAAATCATTTCTGCTCAAAACTGTTTACTTTATGATTCCTCTAAACTACTCTATGAGATTGGAAAGAAACTAAGCTTTTACTTATTCCCTTTTGGATTAAATTTCGAAGAGATAATCAAAGAAATTAATAATTTAATTATTACAGATTGGAAAGTTGAGATTTTAGACAATAATGGAAATGAAGTAACTATTCAAGTTGAAAGGTGCATCTTTTGTTCTGAGATTGGAGTTCCCTGCGACTTATTTATAGGTTTTTTGGTTCATTCTTTACAAATATCATTACCTTCAGTACAAACAGTAATAGTTAAAAATGGAAAGGAAGATATAAATAATCCTGCCCATAATAGTTTTATTCTAAAATTAAAAATTAAGAAAAATATTAAATAAACTTTTGATGAAAATATAAGTATAGTTTATTAAAGAAATCCTTAGATTTGACTCAAAAAAAAACTTTTAGATCAATTAATAAAGTATTAAATAGACTAACAACAAAATAATAAATTGCATAATGACAACAAAAGAAGCTGAGATTAGCGAACGCGAATTTGTGTATAAAATTGTGATACTTGGAGATGCTGCGGTAGGTAAAACATCTTTAATAAGCCAGTTTGTAGAAGGCTCATTTACCGAGGATTACAAGCCCACGCTAGGCGCAAATATTGTACGTAAAGATATTAACTTGAATAGCACAAAAGTTAGATTGATCATGTGGGATTTAGCTGGACAAGAAAAATATCAAGTAGTTCGGAGTATGTACTTTCAGGGGTGTCAAGGCGCCTTGTTTGTATATGACATAACCAGGTATAATACCTTAGATAATATTAGTACTAGGTGGGTTCGAGACTTTAAAAAATATGTAAAGAAGAAGGGGGTTTTTATTTTAATTGGAAATAAAAGCGATTTAAAAGATCAGAGAGTAATTCCTACTGAAAAGGGAAAAAATTTAGCATCAAAAATCAAAGCCAGTCATTTTATTGAAACAAGTGCAAAACTTGGAGAAAATATAGAGGAAGCTTTTTCTCTTTTAGTTCATGAAATTTTAATCAATCATGAGGTTAAACTTTAAAAAGTTTTAATAACCTCGGAAAACTCTTTTTTGTATCAGTATATTAACAAGCAGACTTATTAATACATTTAAATAAAAAGTCTTAATCATGAAAGAGACCTCTCAAAGAGTATCTAAAGCTCCAAAATCAGCTATTAGAGAATTATTCGATCTTGCTTCCGGGCGTTCAGATGTAATTAGTTTAGGTATTGGACAACCGGATTTTACCACTCCAGAACCAGCAATACAAGGAAATATTGACGCCTTGAAAAAGAAAATTACTATGTATGCTCCTACCAGAGGTGTTCCAGAATTATTGAAATTAATAGAAGAAAAAGTACGAAAAAAAAATAATTTGAATACAAATTGGAAAGATAACATTATTGTTACGAATGGAGCTAGTCAAGCGGTTACATTAGCTTTTGCTGCACTTTTTAATCCTGGAGATGAATTAATTATTTCTTCTCCAAATTTTGTATCTTATTTTTATTGTGCATTATTTTTTGGTATTAAAGTAATAGAGGTTAAAAGAAAAAAAGATTTTAGCCCTAATATTGAAGGAATAAGAAAAGCAATTACACCTAAGACTAAAGCAATGTTGATGAACTCTCCAAATAATCCTACTGGCCATGTTTTAACTAAAAAAGAATTGAACGAAATTGTTGATATTATCATTGAAAATGATTTATATCTAATTACAGATGAAGTCTATGAAAATTATATATATGATGGATTTACGCATATAAGTCCCGCATCTCTAGATGGTATGTTTGAAAGAACTGTTACCGTAAACGCAATGTCAAAATTATTTTCTGCCACAGGATTTAGAATTGGATATGTTGTTGCTTCAAAAACCATTATAGACTTAATGGAGAAATTTCATCAATATACAGTAGCAGGGACTAATCATGCAGCACAATATGGCTTTATAGAGGCATTGAAAATGGATATCAGCTTTTTTGAAAAGATTTGGGAGGGTTTTGATAAAAGACGTAATCTCGTCTACAATAGATTAAAAGAAATTGGTTTTGATCTACTAAAACCACATGGAGCTTTTTATATGATGCCATCAACAGAAAAGTTTAATCTGACTGGTTCCCAGTTTTCCCAGCGAATTATGGAAGAACAAGCAGTTGCCATCGTACCTGGAAACATATTTGGGTCATTTTCAGATAATATGATAAGAATTTCATATGCTACTGAAATAGAAAAACTTAAAGAAGCAATGAATAGAATAGAGAAATTTGTCCATAAATTATAGAAATAATTATCTAGATTTAATATCTCAAATTTTTAAAAAGTAAAATATGATAAGATTATTTACCTTTAAAGACAGCTTTCCCTGGACCTTTTTTCTTAAAAGATT
>JBHLRA010000114.1:7171-9858 GCA_048883045.1 Candidatus Thorarchaeota archaeon
AAAGATTTATTCAATGTAAGTATTTAAAAGTGCTCTCGTTAATAATTCTGTTGCTTTAAAAACTTGATCTAAAGCGATCCATTCATTTATTTTATGAACAACATCCGGACTTCCTGGACCAAATATTATAAATGGAATTGGATTAGTAGGATCTACATAATTAACTGCATCTGTAGCATATGATAATCCAATGCACTTAGTATTACTAATTTTTCTTAAATTCTGAATGAAATGGTCGTTCCAATCACTTTGCAAAGATGAGTTGCTCTTAGCTATTTCTAGTTCTATTCTACAGGATTTTGACTTAATTTTTTTCAGTTTATTAATTAAATTTTCATGATTTTGTTCAGGAATTAATCTAAAGTCAACTTCTAGTTCTAAAAAATCGGGAACAATGTTTATTTTACTTCCACCTTTTATCTTTCCTATGTTAACTGTTGACTTACCAAGAATCTTATTCTCTTTAGTTTCTAAGCAATCATAGAGCTGTGGAATGATGTCTATTATAGCTTCTATGGCGTTTATCCCTTCACTTGGCATAGAACCATGTGCAGATTTGCCATAAACTTTTAAAATAACCCATAATAGTCCTTTTTCAGCTATTCCAATCTTTAAATTAGTTGGCTCAGCTATAATTAATAATTCTGCATTATCTACAAATCCTTTTTCTGTTAATATGAGAGAACCTGACATCCCAGTTTCTTCATCAGCAGTCCCTAGAAAAATGAGCTCACAATTTTCCATAAAGGCACTATTTGATTCTAATATCTTCATTACACCAATCAAAGAAGTTATTCCCCCTTTCATATCAGCAGAACCTCGACCATATACTTTCCCATCTACAACTTTAGCAGAAAATGGTGGATAATTCCATTTAGTTTGATCCCCAACTGGTACCACATCAAAATGTCCAGATAATAATATTCTCTTTTTTCCAGATCCAATTCTAGATATTAAATTATGGAGTTTAACACCATTTCTCATATGAGTAATAATTGTATTACGATAACCTTCTTCTTTTTTGAATACTTCATTAACCAAGAAATTAACTACTTCTTCAGTTTTTCCAGGTGGATTCTCAGTAGGAATCTGAATTAATTTCTTCAAAATATAGAGCAATTTTTCTTTTAACGATTTAGTTATTTCCATAATATTAAAAAAATGTACTAAAATAAATTATATTTGACTATTTGAATGAAATATCAATCAAATCTATACATGTTCAACCTGTAATAATAATATTGGAAATATTTCAAAATTTTAACCTAAAATTTAACATATAAGAACTACAAGATTGCATAAAAACCATAAATATAGATTAAAGAAATCCTAAAAAAATTATTTTATATTCTTTTAAAGCTGATCTAAAATCAAAATTTGAATGGATAATTCCAATTCCATAAATGAATGAAAATATTTATATACAAATATTAGTTATGCCTAAATAGAGATGAAAAATTTTATGTTTAATAGTAAATGAGAGAGTTAGAGATGAAAAAACAAAATAAGTCCAAATTTTATAAGGATGTAACCCCAGAACTTTATCAACGTCTTGTGGAGTATAGAAAAAATCATCCTATAAAAACTATATTGTTCAGAAATAAAAAAATAGAATATATAAGCTGTGGAACTGGTAAAAAAGCCGTTCTTACTTTTCATGGAGCGTTAGGAAATGCCGAGGGTAATTTTCAAGCTATACGATTTTTTGAAAAAAATTATCGAGTTATTGCTCCATCGATTACTAATTTTGAAAGTTTGAATGAGTTGAGTGAGGCAATAATTGAAATTTTAAGGAAGGAAAACATAAAAAAATACATTTTAATCGGTCAGAGTTTTGGAAGTTTTATGGCTCAACCAATTTTCCATAGAAATTATAATAATATAGAAGCACTTATTCTTATAAATAGTTATCCTCCAAAAAATGAATGGGTAAAAGATTTTAAAAAAGTAGAAAAAGTTTTTAAAATCATACCGACATTTCTTTTAAGGAAGTTAATAACAAAGAAACTTCTGAAATTAGCTAATGAAGATAAAGAACTGGATAACGAAATTCGGGAAGAACTTAATTTCACACTAGCTTTTGCAAAAGAAAGGTTTAGTGAAATAGGGAAAAGTGTTATACTATGTCAATCAATACTAACAGGTGAATTCAATAGTGAAAAATATACTAAAGAAGATTATGATGGATGGAAAGGCAAAGTCCTCATATTTACAGCAAATGATGATAATGGCTTTCCTTATCATGAGGAATTAAGAGATCAATATCCTAATGTGGAAGAGATTATATTTGAGAATGTAGGGCATATGGGCACTTTACTCAAAAGAGATGAGTATCATGCTATTTTAAATAGATTTTTAGATTCATTAAACTAAAAAAATATTTTCTTTTGAGATTTAGAGGTTTCCATTATATTCAGGTAAATGTTATAATAAATTCTATATATCGGCTATACAAATTTGAATAATAGCTAATTAAAAAGTTTATACTTGAATTGAAAATCTCAGGTCCAATACTTCAAATTCAAATAGAATTAGGCTAATTAAAAAGAATAATTTAAAACTATTCTGTTTAACGAAAACTAAACATAATCAACTTCAAATGCAGTTTTAGGGAGCACCTCTGCACCTTTACTTGTAATAAGAGTGGGTGATTCTAACCGTAATCCTCCGAGTCCAGGACGATTAAA
>JBHLRA010000115.1:0-1904 GCA_048883045.1 Candidatus Thorarchaeota archaeon
ACTTGTATATGTCCATGTGTGATGTACTGTCTTGCTTGATAGATTGTGCTAGCAAATCCCTTTTCATACACAAGAGTTTGCAATCTTCTTTTTAATAAATCTTCTGTAGTAAGAAGTAGGACATCTTCAAATTCTGCTTCTGAGCCGATAATTCCTAGACGATTCAATTTTTTGATCAAAGTTTGTTGGACTTCTAAGGCTTGTTCTTTAGATAATGTTCTAGATTGGCGGGCGATATTACGCCACTTTCCTAGCATTGTACGCATTTTCCAGTATTCTCGTTTATTTCTAAGCCCATATTTACCAAGAAATTCGAGTTCTTCCATAATTCGATCCTTTTGATAAGGATGTTTTGGTTTTTTGAATTTTTTTTTTAAACGTCTTGGATCTCCCATCTTTATCACTTATCTTTCATCAATTCTTTTCTTGCTTGTCCTTTTTTCCTTCGTGATACTCCTATAACTAATCCATGGCGGCCTGTACTTCTAGTTCGTTGTCCACGAACTTTGAGTTTCAAGTGATGTCGAACGCCTTTATAACTTTTAATTTTTTTCATTCTGTCAATATCTCTTTTGACAGTAATTTCTAACTTATTTCCTATTATATGAAGATCTTCACCAGTACGTAAATCTTTTGGTCTATTCACCATCCAATTAGGAACACCATTTTCAATAGGATTTAAGATTATTTCTTCAAGTCTGTTTAAATCTTTTTCAGAAATCGCACCTATCCTTAAATTTGGATTGATTCCTGCTACTTTAGTGATCGCTTGGGCAAGTCTTCTACCAATTCCGCTAATTTGTGTTAATCCATGCTCAACTCTAGCATTTCCATCCACTTGTGCTCTTAATTTACGAAAGAACACTTTTTCACGGAAATTTTTTGGTCGAATCGCAGATAAAGAACTCATTTAAACTCATATAAATTATTGATTTAATGTTAGTAAATACAGAATTTAATATTAAATTTTTGGTTTTGCTTAGATTTAACTGGGAGAATTAGCTTAATTCTTAAATTCAACCGACCTAGTAGTTCGGAAATCTTGCATTCTCTTCTTTTTTAGCATTGATATGCTTTTTACTTTTACTTTTCTTAGAACCCGCTACTTTTTGTAATAAGGGTAACCCAGGTTTTACCTCTGTAATTGGTTTAGATTCAATTAAATTATTATTGATTAATTCTTCATATAATTTCTTTCCATTTTCGGTTCTAATGAGTACGGTATTCCATCCTGGGGGGGAACCGATAGATCCAATAGAAATATCTGCTGATTCTGAAGTTAGATCATAACATATTTCACAATCTTCTCGAGCAAAGTGGGAAATTTCTTTAATAGGAACACTAAATTCTTCTCCCTTCTTGGTATATACAAAGAACTTACCTTTATTTATATCCATTTTTTTGGCATTTTTTATATCTAAACTTAGTTTCTCACAAATTTTCAAGAGAGATTCGTATGAAAAGGATTCCATGCAGAATATGCCAATTCTATAACTAATATTAAGTAAGGAAGGTAATCCTATATTATATATCTTTGACTTTAGAATTGCTTGCATTTGGCAAGGTACTCCTACTACTGCTATTTTTTTGTTTTGTAGTTCATTTTGGTTGAGAATTTGTAAATTAGGATTATTTACATATTTAGTTCCAGCGGTTAAAAGGATTTCTACTTTGTTTTTTAATAAAATTGGTTCAGGTCTCCATAATGTATTACTCATTTTTGCTCCTATGGCAAGATCTATTTTATTTTTATCAAAAAGATAATGTAAGCATGTGCTCGAAATTCCTCCATCTTGACATATTTCCGAAATTTCTTTTACTTTTGTTCTTGCTGAATAGGCTTCAATAAAAGGACCAACATTTTGGTATTCTTTAATTTCAGAAGTCTTCTCTTGCGTCATATT
>JBHLRA010000115.1:2004-9840 GCA_048883045.1 Candidatus Thorarchaeota archaeon
TTTTCATTATTGAGTAATTCTAGTAAACTCAATGTCTTACTTAAATCAATAGAATTAAGTTCAGAAAATTTATTAAGAGTCTTCAAATCATTTTTAGAATGATTTTTTAAATAATTATATAAGGAATATTTTAGTTTTTCTTCATCTAACATTTTAAAGAGGATGCTTTCATATTGAGATTCATCATATTTTCCTGCTTCTAAAATGTCTTGTTTAGCATCTATTAGTACTCGAACTCTATATGAATCTAAAGCATCAGCTATATTTTTTAAATATTCCCATGAAAAATTTTCTTCGAGACTCATAATCATTTTAAAATTATATATTTCTACTTCTTTCCGAAAACCCGAGCTATGGGTTAGTTGCTTTCCAACTATGATTTTTTTGAAAAGTTCATCCTATTTCGGATTAAATTTTGGTAGGGGAGGGAGTACATTAATTTTGGCGGAAATATCTTCAACTGAAGCTATAAATTTTTCAACTTCTGCTGCTGAACAGAAATATTGCTGGACCCTATCTTCCGATATACCTTCATGCTTTAATAATTTCTTTAAAGTTAATATGTGTTCGTATGTATTCATATTACCGTTGCCAAATTCGCATTCTCCTTCGTTTCAAGAAATTATGGCAACACCATCAGCACCATTTAAGAAAGCTTCCATAATCAAATGAATTCCTACACGCCCTGTACATCTAACTCTAATAAGATGAAAATCTGTAGAGTATGATTTTCTTGTTACACCTGTTAAATCTGCTACGGAATACCCTCATTTATCACAACCAAAGGCAACTATTCTTCTAGAACCTTTATCGTCTTCTTTTTTCATTATTCCTAACCTTTAATTCATCTATTCTTCAATACTCTCAGGAATTCTTTCTAAAGTATCCATTTCACTACTAGCAATACCCTTAAGCTCCTGAGAAAATTGTATATCTCGATAATATTTCAAGTCAATTGCTCTTGCTGGACAAGAGGAAATACAAACACCACAACCTTTGCATTTTAAATCATCTACTACAGCAATCTCTTTTTCATTGACTTTAATGGCTTCATAATAACATAGTTTCTCACACCTATGGCAGCCCATACAGAGGTTTTCATCTACTTCAGCTATTATTAATTCTTGTTTTATTGTATCGTGAGATAAAATAGTAGAAGCTTTACTTGCTGCAGCTAAAGCAGAAGATACAGAATATGGAATATTTTTTGGACCAGCAGCACATCCTGCAATATAAATTCCAATGTCTTTTGTTTCTTGTGGACTTAAACATCCATGAACTTCTGAAAGAAATCCTCCTGGACCTTTACTTAATCCCATTACTTCAACTATTTCTTCAGTTCCCTTGGAAGGAATCATTCCGGTAGATAACACAACTAAATCAGCATCAATGTTCACAATTTCTCCAGTCAAAGACGAATATGCTCTTACTTTTAACTTATTTGTTTTAGGATCTTCTATTATTTCACCTACTTTTCCCCTTACCATTCTGATTCCCGATTCTCTTATTTTTCTATAATATTCTTCATTGCCCTTATCTGTTGTTCGAATGTCTATATAAAACATAATCACATCCATATCCGGATATTCTTGTTTGAGTAATTGAGCATTCTTAAGCGCAACGTTGCAACAAACGAATGAGCAATATGGATTGGCATTAACATCTCTAGAACCAACACATTGAATTATTACTACAGTTTTTGGTATAATTCCATCAGAAACTCGATGAACATGACCTCCTGTAGGTCCGATGGGACTTAACATCCTCTCTAATTCAATCTGTGTAATCACATCGGGATAATATCCATAATTATATTCATTAGATTCCCATATTGGATATTCGTCCCATCCTGTGGCAATAATTACTGCTCCGACTTTGATATCAACATATTCTGTTTCTTGTTCAAAATTAATAGCTTCAGCAGGGCAGGTTCGTTCACAATTCTTACAATCAATACATACACTTCGATCCATGACAGCTAATTTAGGTACTGCTTGAGGAAAAGGAATATAAATTGCTCCTCTTTCACCAATGCCTCTATCAAACTCACTAGGAACTTTGATAGGACATTTAGTTGTGCATAATCCACATCCAGTACATTTTTTCTCGTCAACGTATCGAGGATTCTTTCTAATCTTGACTTTATAGTCTCCAGGAATCCCACTAAATTCTACTACATCACTATAGGTAAATAAATTTATATTGGGATGCTTTGATGCGTTAACCATTATTGGTGCGAGAACTCATATTCCACAATCATCAGTTGGATATATTCTGTCTAATTGTGCCATTTTACCTCCAATTGTTGCTTCTTTTTCAACTAAAAATACAGGAATTCCTTGATTTGCTAAATCTAAAGCAGCATTCATTCCTGCAATTCCCGCTCCAACAACCAAGACTGCTTTTTCAACAGGAATTTCTTTTCTTGGTATATTTTCTAACTCTCGTGCACGATTAATCCCCGCTTTAACCAACCTTATTGCTTTCTCGGTGGCTTTTTTTCTATCATCTCGATGGACAAAAGAACAATGTTCCCTTAGATTTACCATTTGAAAATAATAAGGACTTAAACCTGCTTCGACCAACACTGCTCTATATGTGATCTCATGAATTTTTGGTGTACATGCAGCGACTACGACTCTGTTTAAATCCTGTTCTAATATATCATTTTTAATGATATTTTGTCCTGGATCACTACATGTAAAATCGTTTGTTCTTGAAATTACAACGTTTGGAAGATTTTCAATAGCTTCTCTTACTGCATCGCAATCTACTGCCGCACCAATATTTACCCCTCATCTACACACGTAAACTCCAATTCTTTTTTCGATGGTCTGGTTTTCAGACAATTAATTCACCTTTTTGTAAAATCTCACCAATAATTTTTTATTTACTTAAAATATTACATCAAATCTTATTGGTTTATGAAATTATGGAATTAATTTATTTTTTCTGATTAGACTTCAATAAGTGGTTATGTATATTTTCTTTTAATTTCATTTTTAGTTTTTAATTAGATCTTCTCGTGAATTTTTTATTGAAAAAATAATTATCTAATATTATGTCTGAGGCAGAAAAAAATAAGAAAGAGGATTTTGCTAAAGAGTTTATGTTAGAAGAAGGTTTGAAAGGTAAAGCCAGAAGGATTAAAATTATGAAAATTATTGATATGGTGGGGTATGATAAAAGGAAGATAAAAACCGCATTAGCACGCTCCACTATAACAGATAGGATTCAGCATGAATAATATCATTTTTTATAATAATATTTTTGAGTAGATTACTCATTTTTATTTAATAATATTTTTTAAATTCTAATTATAAAATTTTGTTTCTACAAGAATAAAAGGGATTTGAATTGCTTGATATTGAACTATTCAGAAAGAACATTGACAAAATAATTGAGTCAGAGAAGAAAAGGTTTAAGGATCCAATAAATGCTGAAAAAGTTTTAGAGTATGATGTAAAATGGAGGACAATTCTACAAGATTTGGAAGATTTACGGAAACAAAGAAATGAAATTTCTATAAAAATTGGAGAATTCAAAAAGTTAAAGGAAAACGTTAAAGCAGAAGAAGCTATTAAAAAATCGAAAGAAGTCAAAGATAAAATCGATGAATTAGAAAAATTGAAATCATTACATTTTGAAAAGCGAGAACAAAATCGTTATAGAGTCGGAAATATTTTACATGAATCAGTTCCTATCAGCGAAACAGAAGAGGGGAATGAAACAATCAGAACAGTAGGAACAATACCAAAATTCGAATTTGAGCCATTATCTCATGTTGAGTTAATCTCTAAAATTGGAGGAGCAGATATTAAGAAAGCTTCGGAAGTTGTAGGGTCAAGATTTTACTATTTGAAAGGAGATATCGTTCTACTTAATTTAGCTCTTTTAAAATATGCATTAGAAAAATTAATAAGTAAGAAGTACATCCCCATGTGGACACCATTCTTCACAAAGCATGAAGTGATGAAAGCTGCAGCAGAATTAGCAGATTTTGAAGAACAACTATATAAGATTGATGGTGAAGATCTCTTTATGATTGCTACATCTGAACAAACATTAGCGGCTTATCATTATGATGAAATAATCGAGCCTAATAGATTACCACTCAAATATGCAGGTATTTCTTCATGTTTTAGGAGAGAAGCAGGGGCTCATGGAAAAGATACTTTAGGTATATTTAGAGTCCACCGATTTGAAAAGGTAGAACAATTTATTTTTTGTAAATCAGAAGATTCCTGGACTTTTTTTGAAGAACTAATCAGTAATGCTGAGGAGCTTTACAAAGAATTAAAGTTGCCTTATAGAATAGTAAATATTGCTTCTGGAGAGTTAAATGATAATGCAGCCAAAAAATATGATTTAGAAGCATGGTTTCCTGCTTCAAATACATATCGTGAATTAGTTTCATGCAGCAACTGTTTAGATTATCAAGCAAGAAAATTAAAAATTAGAATGGGAAAGGTTGGTATTAAGCAAACCAAAAAAGTTGTACACACTTTAAATGCGACAGCAATAGCAACTGAACGAACAATTTGTTGTATTCTTGAAAATTATCAAAATAAAGACCATTCAATAACGATTCCACATGTGCTTCAAAAATATATGAATGGTAGAAAGATTATTAAAGCATTAAAATAAAATCTAATAGAAAGCAAAATGATAGAACAAGATTTAGAGGACTTTGAAGAATTTTATAAAGATAAACTTAATTCTCAATTCTTTAAATTAAGGAAAGCAATTAAAAAATTGATTGACGAGATTAAAGAGAACTTAATTGAGATAAAAGTATGTTTAGATCATTTTTTAGAAAAAGGGAAAGAAAAAGTTGACCAAAAAGCGCAAAGATCATTAAATTTTTTCTCAGATAGAATTAGAAAAGAAATTGAAGAGATTGAGATTCCTGAAGAAGAAATAAATCATGATAATATTACGGAATTACTAAATTCTATAAAGAAATTATTTGCCAGTATTAATGAAATCGCTAGAAAATCATTACCCAAATTTCATAAAGAAGTACAGGCCGAAATTAAAGAATTAAATTACATTACCCGTAAGTTAGGTAAAAAACAGGCAGTTTTAGACAATTTTTTAAGAAAAAAATATACTGATGTAAAAAATGCTGAATATCTACTTAAAAAACTACCAAAATTATTTCATCTAAAGGAAAATATTGAACATGCAAAGTTAGATTTAGATACGTTTGAAGAGGAACTAGAAGATCGCACTAAAAAACAAGAAGAACTAAATTCAAATTTGATAGAATTAGAAAAAAATGACCTGTTCAAGAAATTAGATGCCAAAAAAGATAGTCTTTTTCAGCTACAATTAGCGATTAATGATGAGTTAGGATTTAAGAAAGCATTGAAGAAATTGAGATTTGAATTAGAAAAGGGCACAATTCATGTGCCAAATATCGATTTAAGTTACTTGAAGGATTTTATAAAAAGTCCAATTAAAATGCTAGTAAATGAAAGAAAAGATTTACCGAAATTCACAGGTCTTATGGTACAATTACGTCATACTTTAGAAGAGAACAAATTAAATCTTAAAGCAGATACAAAACAAAAGACTATAGAGCAAATAAATGCTATTTTTGATGAAAAATTTCTACAAGAGAATATTGAAAAATATCTGAAGTTGAAAGAAGATATTAAAGAAATTGAAACAAAGATTAATGATGCAGGATTAGCTGAAAAGTTAGAAGAATTAAAAAATCAAATTTCTACCAATACTGTTAAGTTAGAACACATTCAAAGTGATTTTGAAAGAAAGAATAAGGATTATACAAGATATCTTGAAGCTTTAAAAACTGAAAGGGAAGAATTTCAAAGTTTGGTGGAAGAAATTTTAAGTGAGAAAGTAAAAATAAATATTAAATTTTCTTTTTAAACTTTATCCTCTTTTTGTTATTTTGAATGATCTATTATTATTTACGTTAGTTTTCTTAATTGAAAGTTTTAAATTATTTTTTAAAAATTTAAAGACATCTGTATCGATTAATTCAAGAATTCTTAGATATTCATAGGCTAATACTAAATCTTCTTTAATATCTATATCAAAACCGGCTCTAAAAGAGTCATAAATTGCAATTTTCTCTATTCCATTTTTCTTAGCGTTATTGAGCAAAGCAATTAAAGAAGGTGTGTTTGGATCTGAAAAATATGATGGCATAATATCAGCTGGATTTCTTCCTAATACAGAAATTCCTGCTGAATGAATTGCAGGACACACAACTAACTGATTCTTCTTTATAAGATTATTAATTTCATAAAAGTTTTTAACTGATATTAAAATAATATCTAAAAATGTAAAAACAGTTTGCTTTGCTCCATATTCTTTTATTGCAATATTATTAAGATCTTTAATTACATCATCAAAAGTTTTGCGTGGAGTTGTTAATTCCTCTTTTATCCCAATTAAATTATATGTTTCAGCAATTTCAAGTATCTCAGGAGCATTACAATAAACAATCTTTTTATCAAAACATTTTACATCTCTTAAAGTGTTTCCAAGATCATGAAACATAGCAATTGTTAATTCCCTAAGCTGTTTGGCTGAAAAGCAATCTCTGAGACGGGATTTTGTTTTGGATAAAGGAGCAATTGGAATTAATAAAATACTCATAATAATTGCTTAAATAATCTCTAAACAATAATATAATATACTTAATAAAGTCAAGAATAAATTTTTCTATTTAAGATTAATTAGAATTTATTTAAAAGTATTTAAAATTTGAACAGATAAACTTTCAAATGCATTATCGACATTTTCATTCATTTTAGCAGAAGTTTTAAAATATTTGACTCCCAATTCTTTAATCCTATTTTCTATTTTTTCTGCATTAATTTCCCTTTTCAAGTCAACTTTATTTCCAACAACTATATATGGTATTTCTCCACTTAACTCCTTTAATTTTGAAATCCAAAAATCAATATGATCGAAGGAAGAAACCTTATCTAAGCTAAAAATAACCATGGCTCCAACTGCTTGCACGAAATAATATTCATTTGCCCAAAGTTTGTCTGTTTGGCCTCCAATATCCCAAAAGTAAAGTTTAAATCCTTTCTGTTTGATATCTTTTTTCAATTTTTGATTTTTTAATTCTAATTTATCAATTATTCTGCTTAAATCAATTTCTTTTATTAAAAAATTAGCACCTATAGTTTGATGATATTCTTCACGAAATTGATCATCAACATACTGAGCTAATAGACTAGTTTTTCCAACTCCTGCGTCTCCGCACAAAATAACTTTTCCACGATAAGACATAAATTTTTTCCTCTAATTCACAAATAGAGTTTAAAATAATATATCAATTTTTGACTTTTATTATATATTTTTTAATAATTTTATTATAATTTATTTTTGATTGAAATTAAAAAATTAAATATCGGTTTTTTTTGGTTTAGTAAGTTGTATGGATTTGCACTCACTTGTGATAAAATGTTTAAATAAATGTTCATATCCCACAATCTGTTTTGGTGTACCATTTTCCAACCATAATCCTGAAGTATATTCTGGTGCCTCCCTTACACTATCTAAGGTTGTGAGGAGGAACTGGTTATCAGTTATTAATAGCCCAAAAGGAATAACACTATCTCCTTCTATAGAATGAATCAACACGGAGATTTTTAATAATTTCTTTATTTCTTCCTTTAGAAGTTCATTATACTTTAATGCGATAACAATTTGGACATCAGAAGAGAATTTTTTATTCCAAAGTTCTTTTAGTACCCAATCATATCCTCCTAATTCTTGCATAAGCAAATCCGGTGTAATTATAAAAAAGATTCTCTCTTTTGCTGAAGTAATTAATTCTTTTACCTT
>JBHLRA010000116.1:0-9834 GCA_048883045.1 Candidatus Thorarchaeota archaeon
TTAGCAGTAGTGATGATTATTGTTCCTATAATCTTAATAGTAGGTATGTCAAGGATAAAAAGAAGACCTCTTCCTCATAAAGGTATACCACCTGAAAAAACCATCAAAAAAGTCAAACAACCAGAGAAAACGATAAGAAAATTTAAGGAAGAAATAATAATACCGTCAGAAGTAAAAAAAATTCCAAAAGCGCAACTTGAGGATATTACATCACCCAAAATCAGCAATTGTACTTTCTGTGGTTTTGAGTTAAGTGATGAGGCATTATTTTGTCCCCAATGTGGAAAAAAGATTAAGAAGTAATCAATTCAATATAATCACATTGCTAAATTAAATATTTCTGTAATATCATAGATTTTTAACGAATTGTGGGGTAATATATTCATTCGAGAAGCAAAACGAAAGTTTAAATTACATTGGGGGCATGCTGTTGTTAGAATATTTACATTAGTAGGAATAAAGTCTTCTTTTAATCTTGTTTGAGTAGATTCTAAACTTACATGATTATTAAATGTCCAAAGACCACCTCCCCCTCCACAACATCGTGAACACTCTCTGTTCAATGGCATCTCAACAAGGTTAAGATTAGGTATTGCCTTTAATACATTACGAGGTGGATCATAGATATTACTGTGCCGTCCAAGTGAACATGGGTCATGATAAGTTATATTTAAATCTAAAGGTTTAAGGTTAATATCTTCAGTTTTCATTAGTTTTTCTAGAAACTGTGAAGTATGTAAAATTTCAACAGGGAAAGTAACGCCAAGAATTTCAGGATAAAGCCTCTTAAAGGTATAGTAACAACCAGAACAAGGAGTTATTAAAGTCTGAGCTTTAGTTTTTTCAATTTTTTCAATAGTGGCTTTCGCTACTTTTTTAGCATCTTCCCATAGTCCGGTTGATATCAGGACATAACCGCAGCATCCTTCTTGATTCCCTAACATTGTAAATTCAGTATTACTGCGATTTAAAATATTAATAAATGCTTCAGCTGTCTTTGGAGTTCGTGTTGCAACAGTACATCCTAACCAACAAAGATTATTTGCTTCTTCTGGTAATTTTAATTTAGAAAAGTTTTTAACTCGTGAGAGACGACGATTAATGGGTATTCCAGCAGGATCACCTTGTTCAAATATATTATTAGCAGCATGTTGAAAAACTTGTGGTGCTAAATTCTTTTCAGCTATAAGATGTCTTAAATAAAGGATTGCTTCATGAAATTCTAAATCCTTAAAACATTGCGCATAACAAAGTCCACATTTTGTACAGCTGTATAATATTTCAATTATCTTGTCTGAAACTTTTAAATCACCATTCATAACTCCTCTGGTAATAAGCATTCTTCCTTTCGAAGACCATGATTCCACTCCATTAAAAGAACGACTAACCGTACAATATCCACTACAAGTTGTACATTGTTGACATTTAGTCATAGTTTTTCCTAAAAGTAAATTTTGTACCGCAGAAGCTATATTTCTATGAGTTCCATACCCTTTTATATTCATATTAGAATATTTTGATATACCCATTTGTTCTTTTTCAATCTGTTCAATGCAATTTGCTAGGGTAGGAATCTCCACATTGTCAAATAAAACTAACATTTTTGAAGGATTATTTTTATAGTCTGACAAATTTTGACCCCTTTCAATTAAAATAGCGTCTTCTTTTTCAAAAAAGTTTTTAATTTCAGTTTCTTCATTTAAGGATGAGATTCTTATAATAATATCGGGTTGTGTGTCAAATCTATTAAGAAAGATTTTTTCAAAAGAATAAACATAGCGGTCCTCTAAATCTGTCAGAATTTGGTCTTTCTGTACGAACTGTTTCAGTTTTTCCGCAATTTTATCTGTAGATTTCATTCACGTCAGATTAATAAAAAAGATGATTCATTTTTTAACTATTATATCTATTGTTTTTAGAATAGATTAAAATATTTTTAACCTTGCTATTAACCTTTATAATTCTATTGGATAAAATTTTTAACAAAATCATAATATTAGAGATTTAATGGCAAATGTCACTCTAAAATTGATGACAATATTCTCGACTGATGTTGGATTAGCGGAGATCAAATATTCGAATGTGGAAATATTAGGAGATGTAATTAAGCAATTTATAAGTGAGTATGGGAATAGAATTAGAAAGAGTTTTATAGATTCACGAGGAAATTTAGAAACACATGTAGTTATTCTAGTGAATGGCAGAAATTATATGTTCTTAGAAGAATTGAACACAAAACTAAAAAATGGAGATCAAATTATTATATCTCCTCCTCTGGTTGGGGGATAAATTAAATTCTATAAAATAAGCAAATTGATCCAATCGCAGACAAGTGCCGGTTTTTCTTGACCTTTAATTTCAATTGTGTGGTGTGATGTAAACTTCATACCTCTTTTAACCAATTCCACTTTCGAAATATAAGTTACATCACGAATATAGGAACCAACTGGTACAGCTGATATGAATCGTATTTTATCAAAACCATAATTAACTATTGATTTAGCATCCGTTACGAAAAATTGCATGGAGTCTTTTACTCCATCTTGTAATGTAAAGAAACCAAGCATAGATAAAACAAAAAAACCATGTGCTACTGTTTCCCCGTAAAGGGATTTTTTTGCTAGTTCAGGATTGATATGGATATACTGGTGATCTCGTGTAAGATCTGCAAATTTATCTATTGCTTCTTGAGTTACATGAAACCAATTTGTAGTAAATTCTTTCCCAATATAATTCTTTATTTCAATAGCTTTTATCTTGTTAACCATTTTTTACTTTGCTCTTTTTTTCAAATTTCTTTATTTATAATTGCTTAAAAATGTTATATTTTTTTATTGAAAAATAAATATTAACTTTCTTCCAGTTGCTCTATAAAAGCTTCTATACTTGTTCTTGATTGCTCATCGGAAAGACATCTTAAATCGTTTAGATCTCCATTGATAATCAAATTAGGAATACCAATGTCCTTTTCTATTCTTTGGGGCATTCCATACCTACTGTTTGTATTATGTGGACAAGTTTTAGCATCATGAAATATAATTCCATCAATTTTAAAAAATTCTGCCATCTCATTAAGATATTTTTCTTTATATTCATCTGAGCGTACGATAAATAGTTCAGTATATGCTTTTGCCATACTCCTAAAAGGATCATTTTCGTTAAAAGATGAAAAAATCCAACTATTACAATATGTTGATGCCACTACACATGTTTTAAGACTTGCAAATAATTCAGAATAATGCCTTAATCTGCCCCAAATAGGCATTCCTTCCCAATAAAGTCTAAAACGCTCATCCTCTATGGCACTAATGTGCTTTTCTATTCGTCCCTCTAATTCAGCCAACAAAATTTTATAATAATCTACAGCTTGAATGGTACCTCTTAAAACTACAGCAAGGGCCATATGTATAGTTCCGTCGAAAAAAGTGAAAGGTGATGGTATATGTGTTGCTGTATTTAGTACTTTTTTCCATAGTTCAGAACATTCACGTGATAATGATAATATATTTTTCAATTTTTCTTTATCAAATGAAATAAGAGAAATCTTTTCTAATGACTCAACAAGGTCCTCCATTTGTTCTGCTATAAAGGTAATATGATCATTAGTTACTTCGCCCACTGTCCTAGGGGTAGAGATACCAACGACGGGAACGTCAAATTCATGAGCATACCAAGTAAACCAATCTTGGACTTCTCTACATTGATTAGTATTAAAAACAAGGACATCTGGTTTTGGAACACTTTTTATGTCTGGATATGCTTTTGTGAGAGGAGTTACTTTTTTTAGATATGCTCCAATATCAGCAGTAAGGTAAGAACAGATTTCTGGGGAATATCCTATAGCATTAGCATAAGGAATTAAATCCGTAGCCATTCTAGAGGACCCTAACATAGCACTATGGTTTTCTGGGAAAAAAACTTCAAAATCTAGGCTTCTTAATATTTCTGCTGGACCCACACTAGAGCACCAAGCAACTTTCTTATTATCACTTTTTGAAGCTTCATCTAACTCATGATAATAGTCAGACATTATCTGCCCTAATTGTTTTGCGGCTTTTATATTCTTTCTAAGCATTCAAGAAACCTATTATTTAATTTAAATTAATGTCAAAAAAATAAATATAATATTTTAACTTAATCCACTTTTACTTCTAAAATCAGAGCTGCACCAGTATCACCAGCAGCACATCCATCTGCGAGACCATATCCTCCACCTTTCTCTACAAGTTCTTCGATTAATTCAATTATAATTCTCATCATTGTAGGTGCTTGAGGATGACCATATATAAGTGAACTTCCGTAATTATTCATATCCTTCAATTCAACATCCATCTCCTGACAGAAATATATATCATTAACTGCAAATGGATTATGTGTTTTAATTACTGATATATCTTTCATAGAAATCTCTGCATTTTCTAGAGCTTTCTTTGCTGCTGGAACTATGGCCATTGCCATATATCCTGTTTTTGTTTTATGCTCTCCATAAGATACAATTCTTATCTCTACATTCTCTCTCTTTCTTAATTGATCGGCCCTCTCTTTAGTGGTAACAATAACCCCGCAATTAGCATCTCCAGGATGTGTTTGAGTTCCATAAGTAACAGTACCTTCTGGAAGTACAGGTCTAAGCTTTGATAAACCTTCCATTGTTGTAGGATAAATACCTTCATCTCCTTCTACAGTCGCAATTACTTTTCGACCTGAACGATCTTTGACATCTATGGGTTCTATCATATATTTCTTTTGGAATGCTCTATCATTCTTTAAAGAATCTTGATATTGATTATAACGCATCATCGTTACTTCATCTTGTTCCTTTTTATTAATCCCCACCTCTTTAGCTACATTTTCAGCGGTTTGTATCATCGAATTCTTAGCAAATGGATCTCTACCAAAATTGTCCCATACCCAGCTTTCTGCGTCCACAGTACTACCTGGTGCTTGAGGGTTTGGATATACCAGATGAGGTCCATTTGAACATCGATCTGCGGTTATTACAAGCACATTTTTATTTATTCCTGTCTCAATGTTTTGTGCTGCTATAGAAATTGTATTGGTCCCCGTAGCACATGCTTGACTAATCATAGGTCCTGTAACATGTTCAGCCCCAATCATACTTGCTAACCAAGGTCCTCCATAGAAACAATAAAGTTGAGGAATTGTAATACCAAATATAAGTTCATCAAAGTCATTAGCAGAAATTTTCCTCTCATTTAAAAATTTTTTTGTTATATCTGCTGCGAATTTAATAGCATGGAGATTTTGAAAACTCATCTGCCATCTTGAAAAAGGAGTACTCCAATACTGACCATAAGGTATGTAAGCTTTTTTAAAAGACATTTTTCTAATAACCTAATTTTCTAATTTTTATTTTTACAAATTTTTATTTATCAATATTTTGTGTAGAAAATCGTTCTCTTAATTTTCGATGAATTACTTTCCCAGATCCAGTTCTAGGCATTTCTGCAGAATTAATACATAAGAAACGTTTTGGAATCTTAAATCGAGCCAATTTATCTTCACAGTATTTACGCATTTCTTTATTAAAAGTATCAGGAGATGATATTTCTTTATTTAATATACATACAGCAGTCACACTTTCACCCCATTTATAATCTTCTAACCCTACTACAGCACATTCCACAACTGAAGGATGTGATATGATAACTTTTTCCACTTCTGAAGGATAGACATGCTCTCCTCCAGTTATAATCATATTAGCTTTCCTATCTACAAGATAATAAAAACCATCTTCATCTTTTTTTCCCATATCACCAGCACTAAAATATTGTCCCTTAAAAGATTGTTTAGTTTTTTCTGGTAACTTATAGTATTTATCAAACATTTGTGGTCCTCGAGAATATAATTCTCCTATCTCTCCTGTAGGTACTTCATTTCCTTCCTCATCTAATAATTTGATAATGTCTGTTCCAATACATTCTTTTCCGATTGAACCCAACTTATTCATCTGATCTTCAGGTCTAAGAAGTGTTACAAGCCCAGCTTCTGTTGATCCATAGGCTTCAAAGAGTTTTGTTTTGTTAAAAAGTTTCATTACATCTAATTTCATTTGTTTTGTAGCAGGAGCGGATGAAGTTAATAATGAGGTTATACAGCTAAGATCATATTTTTGTTTTATTTCTTCTGGTAAGCTTAATATTAGATTATAATGAGTAGGGATCATTGAAGTAAATGTTATTTTCTCTTGAGAAATTATTTTTAAGACTTCTTCAGGTTCAAATTTATACTCAATATGGATATAAACTGGAGCTCCAATGTAAGTAAAGACAAATGAATAGAAGGTGGAATTTACATGAGACAGTGGCATCAGAATCATTCCATAATCCTGAGGCGTGAATGAGAATTCTGCTTCATTAATTAAGAAAAATGCAATATAAGAGCGATGTGAACGAATAACTCCTTTTGGTTTTCCCGTAGTTCCTGATGTATAGAGAATAACCCATGTATCTTCTGGATTAACTTTTATGGAAGGATATGAATTTTCTCCCATTTCTATGATGTCTTCAAAAAATTTCCAACCTTCTGCTGGCTGATCAGCTATTAAAACACGTTGAACATTCTCAAATCCTAATTCTTTAGCTCTTTCCCAAATTTTTTCTGTAGCTTCTTGAAATCTAGATTCCACAAATAACCATTTTGCATCTGAATTATTAATTATAAAGGAAAGATCATCGGGGTGTAGTCTAAAATTTAAAGGAACTATTATAAAACCTCCTTTAGCGGCTGCGGTATAAATTTCCATAAACTCTATTGAGTTATTAGATAAAATTGCTAACTTATCCCCTTTTTTTATGCCACTCTTAAGAATTCCATTAGCTAGTTTATTCGTTCTTTCATTTAATTCTTTAAATGTCAATTCTCTTCTTTTATCCTTCAAGGCAAGTTTATCTGGATATTTCTTAGCATTCACATTAATAATTTCTCCAATATTGAGCCATGTCATTATTCTATCCTCCTTCTCTCATTAAATTGATGATCTGAACGATTTCTAAACATTTTTTATTTGATTTTGAAATTTAATATTAAATAATATATCTTTCTTTTTATAATGTTTACCTTGTCCCAACCACTCCTAAAATAGTTTAAAAATTAGCTCAATATTTAAACACCGCGTGGGTATTAATTCCCATATGATAACGGGAAAATAATAGAGTCAAAATATGAAAAAAACGACTATTTCTTGGAACTCCATTATAATGGTTTTATAGTATAATAAACTTAATTTGGACTAAATGCATTATTAGGCTTACCACATAAAACAATAATATTGAAATGAGCCTTCAAAGATGTTTAGCAAGTCGTAAAGATTGCTCTGGGAAAGGTAAATTTTTGTCAATGGAAGAGATTTTAGATATCTGTAAATCGTCCAACAAAGCAGCACCTTTAAAATCTTTATTTGTAGTACTCCCCGATGGAGATGACTATTCAGGTGGTCTATATTCATATAAAGAAGAAGAGTTAATAATTATTACAGATAAAGAAAAAACTCAATATACGTTAGAGCTTTATCCAGAATTGATTTGGAAAGAACCAATTGAATTAAATGACCTAATTGATGTAGGACTTATATGGCAGTATCTCTCATTAAAAGCCGAAAGCAAGGGACTTGGAGTATCTCAACGTGCAAGGTCTCCAAAAAAAATTAACAAGCTCATTAATACTATTCTTAATCAAAATCATCTATTTTTATATTCAGTAGCTGTTCGGAAAAGAGATCGAGGAGTTTTGATGGAAGATAAGTTAGAACCTCTTCAGAAAGAAGCGAAAAAAGATACTGTTTTACTCGAAACCCCAGATTGCTATAAAGATCATGCTATCTATATGAATCAATATGATGGAGTTTCATTAGATACTGCAATATTTAATCAAGTGGAAAAAAAAACTCCCGATCATACCACTTTGCATGAGATTTCTCAATTACTTTGGGCATGTCAAGGAGAAACTGACCATGCTACACATGGAAACAGAGATCCTCTGGAGAAAAATGGTTATGGTAGAGTCCATGCATCTGGATGTGCAGGATACGCTGTCTATCCAATAGTCATTGTGGAAGATCTAGCTAATCTGCCCAAAGGCTTTTATATTTACAATCCTATTGGATATTCTGCATTAAATAGATGGATTAATGTGAATGATAAAATAACCTATGATCATTTTCTCCAGAATTTTACTTCAGATAGTTCTATATTAGAAATTGAAAAGGAATTTGGTATTAATATTTCTAATTATGCTGTGTTACTATGCATTGATAGAAAGAAACCATGTTCTGGTTTAATGCATAAAATTATGAATTTGAAGTATTGGGCTGAGATTGAAGCAGGGATGGCATTGGCAGGGCTACAATTACAAGCAAATGCTTTAGGATTAAAATGGGAAAAATCAGTTTTACTTAATCCAGAGGATTCTAAAAATCGAAAAATATTCCATCTTGATTCTGCTGAACACACGATAAATGATTTAGCGTCTAAATTGGTAAATCTTGCAAAAAATGAGAGATTGTCATTAAAAGGGAATTTAATACCAATAGTTTTGTTTTCTTTACTTGAATAATTTAATTATTTTTATTTATCTATTCACTCATAACTCTATTTTTAATCCATCATATGCAAACATTAATCCTGGATTTTCCTTTTCAAAATCTTTGCGTTCTTCAGGAGTTAATCCCGCTAATAATTTATTAATTTTCCACCTATGAAAAGATGTGTGTGTAAGAATACACTCTGGAATGCTTAATGTTTTCCAAAAAGCCACTGCCTCAGTAATGGAAAAGTTTTTCCAATCTTCAATCGTTTCTCCTTCTGGTAATGTTAATTCGTCTACTGTCCCCTCCAAAATGATGAAATCTAAATTATTTTCTTTTAATCTATTTATAGTTTTTTCAGGAGGAATAATCCCATCGACTAAATAAGCAAACGTTTTCTGAGGCGATTTAATAATATAACCAACACTATCAACTGAATGGGTGGTTTTAACAACTTCAAAAACAAAATCAGGAAGTTCAATTATATCTCCTGGTATTATTAGATGGATATTATATCGTTCTTTTGCCCAATTAAACCCTATATTTTCAAAATATTTCATATCCTGTTTTGGTAAATATAAATCAATTATTTTTTTCTTCCAAGTTCCGTGAAACCCCAATTCGTGAAAAGCACCTAAACCAAAACAATGGTCATAATGCCAATGCGTAAGAAAAATCCTATCAATAAACTGGATTTTTTCTCGCTCTAATTGGAATTCTACATCCGGGGTTGCATCAATTAATACATTTTCGTTTCCTGATAATACTAATGATGCTCTAGTCCGAACTTGTTTTTTGTGAATCCTTGCCTCTTCGCAAGTTTGACAAGTACAATGAAATGAAGGAACTTGAATTGCCCCACTAGTCCCAATAAATATTAATTCAGTAGTTTTAGACATTTTAAAAAAAAAAGAAAAAAAAGATTACATAATTAATACTTGGGCTTCTCCATCAGTGACAACTTCATTCTTCTGGTTTAACACTTTAGTCTCTACATCTAGAAATTGTAGAGTCCCACTTTTACCTTCTTTTGTATATTTCTTTGACACAGTCGCTACTGCAGTTAGTGTATCTCCAATATACACTGGTTTTTTGAAAATAACCTTTTGAGAAGCATAAAGAGCTCCAGGTCCAAATAGGTGAACACCGAGTACCGCTGAAATTAATGCTGAACTGTAAGCACCATGAACTACTCTTTTTCCAAACATTTGGGTTTTTGCAAACTCCTCATTCACATGAAGAGGATTAAAATCTCCACTGATTCCTGCAAATAAGATAATATCTGCCTC
>JBHLRA010000117.1:0-3997 GCA_048883045.1 Candidatus Thorarchaeota archaeon
GTTCCCCTTTTAATGAGTTCTCAGTCTTCGAGGGTGTCTTTATCGATTTAATTTTTTCCCATATTGCTGTGCGAATGAATTCAGATTGTGTTTGATGAGAACGTCGAGAAAATCTTTTAATTTCTTCTAATTCTTTACTAGTGACTAAAAATTTGACTTGAATACTCTTTTTTAAAGCTTTTTGAATAATAATAGGAAGTTGTTTTATTAAATCATCAATGTTGTTTGTTGAATTTAATTCAATATAGCCCATTAAACCTTCATTTTTCACAAAATTACGATATTTTTCTCTATCAATAACCTCTGGGTTCTCAACTAAATCACGTTTATTTCCAATTACAAGTACAGGACATTTATCTTGCTTAATCTGAATCCAAATGTCTTTAAAACTTGTCTGAAAATAATCAAACGTTTCTGGTCTAGACAAATCAAATATATAAAGAACAGCGGATGCCCCTGTATAGTATAATGTTTGAAGTGAACCAAATTTTTCGTTGGCGATAATATCCCAAAACTGAAGTTTATAGTCATTACCATCAATCTTTATGTTTTTAATAAATAAATTCACACCCGTTTTTGGAGCTGCATCTTTATGGAGAGATTTATCGGAAAATCGTTCAATTAATGCGGTTTTACCTACTCCTGCAGCCCCAAGAACTATAATCTTAAATATTTTATCATAATTCTCTTTACTCAATATCTTTTTACCTCATTTTTTTAAATTTTTAAATATGTACTGATCATGTACTTATGATTAATAAAAAGAAATTATTATTTATAAATTTATGTACTGAATATGTACTTAAAAAATAAGAATAAAAGGAAAAAAGCTTCTAATCCTTAAAATTACCATTTTAATGAGTATTACAAATAAGAATTAATTCTTTAAAACAAGAACGGCTATATTGTAATATGCTCAGTTCTTCTAATTATTTCATCCTGTAAATCTTTTCCTATGTCCACAAAATAGTCGCTATATCCTGCAACTCGTACAATTAGATCTCTATATTTTTCTGGATTTGCTTGTGCAGCCCGTAAGGTATCTGCTGAAACCACATTGAATTGTATATGATGGCCATCCATTTCAAAATATGTCCTAATTAAATGAGCTAATTTATCAATTCTCTCTTCATCCGAAAAAAATTGAGGAGCAAATTTTTGATTTAGTAGCGTTCCTCCCGTTCTTAGATGATCAATTTTCCCAGCAGATTTAATAACCGCTGTCGGACCATTAATATCCATTCCCTGAACTGGAGAGATGCCCTCAGATAAAGGACTAAAGGCTATACGACCATCTGGTGTGGCACCTGTTACTTGACCAAAGTATACATGCACTGTAGTAGGAAGTAGATTAATACGATGTACACCTCCTTTAGTATTAGGACGATTATCAATAGCGTTATAAACTATATTAAAAACTTGTGAAGTTATCGAATCAGCGTAATTGTTATCATTCCCATATTTAGGCGTTTTATAAGTTAATTTCTGATGTAAAACTTCATATCCACTAAAATTATTATCTATAGCTTTTAGTAGATCTTCCATTGATATAACTTTTTTATCAAATACATTATATTTAATAGAAGTTAAACAATCTGTTATGCTGCCCATTCCCACAATTTGTATATAAGATGTATTGTATTTTGCTCCCCCGTTATTGTAATCCTTTCCATTTTTAATACAATCATCAATCAATATTGATAAAAAAGGTGCTGGATTTTGTGACCAGATTCGTTCAATGATTTGATTTCCTTTAATTTTTATATCTACAAAATGATTAACTTGTTTCTTATAAGCATCTAAGAAATTGTCGAAAGATTTAAACATGATTGGATCACCAGTTTTTAACCCAATCTGTTTTTTAGTTAGAGGATCAAAACCATTATGAAGTGTTAATTCCAGGATTTTCACTAAATTAAAATATCCCGTTAGTATATATGCTTCTTTTCCAAAAGCACCAGATTCAACACAACCACTTGCACCACCGTTTCTGGCATCTACTATCGATTTACCCTGCCTAGTCAGCTCCTGAACTATCGCATCACAATTAAAAACTGATGGTTGCCCAAAACCAGTTTTAACAATTTCAAGGGCTCTTTTTAAAAATCTATCAGGGGTTTTCATGCTAATTTGAACATTACTGCTCGGTTGTAGGATCCTCATATCCTGAATAACATCTAAGAGCATATAGGACATTTCATTAACTCCATTGGAACCATCATCTTTAAGACCACCTATGTTAATATTACAAAAATCGGTATAAGTATTGCTTTCTTCAGCAGTAACACCAACTTTTGGAGGTGCTGGTTGATTATTAAATTTCACCCAAAAAGCTTGAAGTAATTCATATGCTTCTTCCTTAGTTAGTATTCCTTTTTTTATATCATTTTTATAGAAGACTAAGAGATGTTGGTCTAAGCGTCCTGGATTGAAAGAGTCCCAAGTATTATATTCAGTTATGACACCCAAATGAATGAACCAATAGTGTTGGAGTGCTTCCCAAAAAGTCCTAGGTGCGTGGGCAGGAACACGAGAACATATCTCAGATATTTTTTCTAATTCACTTTTCCTTTTCGGATCTAACTCCTTGTTGGCTAAGTATAGTGCTTCTTGAGCGTGGCGTTCAGCAAAAGCAATAATTGCATCAGCAGCAATATTCATGGCAATTAATTGCTCTCTCTTATCAAATGCATCGGGATCATTGTAAAAATCTAATTGTTCTATACTTTTAGTAATTTCTTGTTTAAAATCTAAAAAACCTTTATTCCATATGTTTTTTCCTGCAACTGTATGTCCAGGTGCTCTCTGTTCCATAAACTCTGTGAAAATTCCTGCTTCATATGCATTAATCCATGCGTTATCAACTTGTGAGAAGATTTTATCACGAATAGATCTTCCTTTCCAAAAGGGGATAATTTTATTTGCTGTCTTTTGTCGTGTATCTTCAGTTACATTAAAAGAAATTTTATCACGTGTTTTTAAAATATCTAAATCATGTAGACTATGGCAACATACCTCTGGATATGTAGGAGTCGCTTTTGGCTCTGGTCCCCGTTCACCAACAATTAATTCACCATCATTAATGCATATTATCTTGTTTTCCAAAATATATTTAAATGCTTTTGCTCTCGCAACTGAAGGAGTATAAATGTGTGCAGCTCCTGTTTCATAGAATTCTGTGATTAATAGCGCACGTTCTAAAGAAATATATGGAATTGCTTCACGACTTTGTTTTCTTAGTTTCTTAATTCGTTCATTCATTATATGAATATTGACTGAGATAATAAATCCAGATATTTATTGAAAAAAAAGAAATGGTTTAATAAAAAAATAATCCTAATTATTTATTTTCAGCTTTTTTAATTTCCTTATCTCTTATTACTCTCCTTAAAACTTTTCCTACCGCACTCTTTGGAAGAGAATTTACAAATTTTATTATTCTTGGATATTTATAGGCAGCCATTTGTTCCTTTGACCAATCAATTATTTCTTTCTCACCGATTTTGCTTTTATATTCTTTCTTGAGAATAATATGTGCCATAATATTTTCACCTCGATCTGGATCTTTTATACCAACAACAGCACATTCCTGAATCGCAGGATGTTCATATAAAACTTCCTCAATTTCTCTTGGATAAACACTATGACCTTTATATTTTATCATATCTTTAACTCTATCGATTAAAAAGATATAACCCTCCCCGTCCAATTTTGCATAATCACCAGTTCGTAGCCATCTATGACCTCCCGCTTCAAAAAATACCTTTTTATTCTCTTCTGGTCTATTATGATATCCTAACATAATTTGAGGGCCTGAAGCAACTAATTCTCCAGATTCACCAATTGGTAAGAAATTTAGATTTTCATCAATAATCCCCACTAAAGTGCTAGCTATGGGAATACCACAACTACCTTGCTTTTTCTTACTCCATGGTGGAGCATTTGAAACACAGACAGTTGATTCACTTAAACCATATCCCTCTCCTAAAGGAAAACC
>JBHLRA010000117.1:4097-9749 GCA_048883045.1 Candidatus Thorarchaeota archaeon
CCTTTTTTAAATTCTCGGAAGAATCTATCAAGCATTATAAGATATTTAGCACCTGAATCTTTTATTTGATAAATCATTTCTCTTGCTACAAATAGCGGACTAATAGCAGTTAATGTAGCTCCAAGGCTTAGAGTAGCAAAATAACAAATATAAAAATGCGGGCTGTTGGGTAACCAAAGGGCAACCACATCTCCTTTTTTTATTCCTAATTTTGAGAGAGCATTAGCAAATCTTCGTGTTAATACATCCATCTCTTTAAATGTAAATTCTCTACCAAAATATTCCAACGCTACTTTATCACCATGTTCTTTAGAACCTGTTTCAAATACATCAATTAAGGACTTATCCTCGGGGATATCGATTTCTAATGTTATTCCATCTGGTAAACTATTTTTCCAAATTTTGTTTTTAATATAATCTGGTATTTCCATAATATCATCTCTATGAAAAGTTATTTTAATTATTTATGAATTTAGAATATAAATTAAAATTTACAATTCTTTGTTGAATTCTACTTTACGTATTATTTTTTAAGGATTTATAATTATAAATTCAAGTATCTTTGAAAAACTCAATATTAAAATTCTAATTTTAAATTGTAGGTTTAAAATTTTGAAAACCCAAGATGAATTAGGTGTTCCAGTCCCAGCTAATAAACCCTTAGTTGTAAGAACAATTAAACAGGTTACTAAGGAACAACGCGAATATGCGCTTGAGAAAACAGAATATAATATGTTTTCTTTTCCAGCAGATTTAATTTTCGTGGATTTTTTGTCAGATTCAGGTTCCGGTACTATGACCGATTATCAGTGGGCTGCTTTATTCCATGGGGATGAATCCTACGCTCGTAATAAGGGATATTATGTTCTTCTAGAAGCAATTCGGGACACATTTGAACGAGGTAATAATCCAAAAAGATCAATTGATTTGATTCTTTCCGGTGAAACGGACGTAAAAAAACTTATGGACGAATTATATTTGACCTCATATGAGGGTGGATTTGTAAATGGAGGTATTCATCAATTAACTCGTCCTAATGCTTTTATTGTTCCACAAGGACGATGTGCAGAACATTTATTATTCTCAACAATCGCTCCTATTTTAAAAGAAGATAAAAATATTACCTATTACATACCAAATAATGGTCATTTTGATACTACTGAAGCAAATATTGTTGCAAATGGTATAAAAGCAGTCAATCTGTTTTCCTCAAATCTATTGGAAGATTTTCCTTATGAAGAAATGGATAATAAAAATCCCTTTAAGGGTAATATGGACCTTAAGCGGTTAGAGAATCTAATTCAAGAGAAAGGTGTTGAATCTATTCCATTAATTTATGTTACAATTACAAATAATACTGCTGCTGGTCAACCAGTCTCAATGCAAAACATAAAAGCAGTTCATAAAATTGCAGCGAAATATAATATTCCATTTTTCTTTGATGCGTGTCGCTTTAGCGAAAATGCAAATTTTATAAAAGAATTTGAAGTAGGATATAAAAACCGCTCAATTCAAATTATCGTTCAAGAAATGTTTAAATACGTAGATGGCTTTACCATTAGTTTCAAAAAGGATGGTCTAGCGAACATGGGAGGAGGTTTTTTCTTTAGAGATAAGGGCGTTTTTCATAAAAAATTTTCCATAAAAGAAGATATTGGTATTAAATTAAAAGAAAGACAAATATTAACTTTTGGAAATGATTCTTATGGAGGGATGAGTGGTAGAGACATAATGGCATTAGCAGCAGGGCTTTATGAGGTTGTCAAAGAACCTTATTTAAATGAACGAAAAACTCAAGTAAGAGAATTTGCTAGAAAACTTGCTATAAATGGCGTTCCTGTCATTCTTCCCGCTGGAGGACATGCAGTATATATTAATATGGAAAAATTTTTTGAAGGAACAGATATGAAGATTGATGATTTTGGAGGTGTTGGTTTCACTATAGAACTTCTTAAACATTATGGTATACGAGCTGTTGAGTTAGGACCCTTCGCTTTTGAATGGGATAAAAAAACACCAGAACAACAAAAAGGCGTTTTGAATTTAGTTCGCTTTGCAATGCCACGAAATGTGTATAGTGCATCTCATATAGATTATGCTGTAGCTGCAATCACAGAACTTTATAAGAATAAGGATAAAATTCCAAAAGTTAAAATATCCCGAGGTGCTGAATTGCGATTAAGACATTTTCAAACAGGACTTCAACCAATCTATAGAAATTAGAAAAAAAAGAGAGTTAATTATCAAAGCATTTATTTTTAATGAATTTTTTTATTCTGGTTTTAACTTAAAAACATCTTTGAAGGGAATCACTAAAATATCTCCAATAATGAAAGTTAAAAAGATAATCATAGTAAAGATGGTATAGAATTCTGCTCCTCTTATTATAACATTAGGTATAAATACAGCAAGAATCCAAATTGATTTGTAAAGCATTTGAAATAACAGAACAGGGATATATTTATGAGGATTAAATAATCCCATTATAGATAAGAGTGCAAATGTTAACCACACAGCTCCAGAAATCCCCAAAGTCATTTTATCTTGATTAGGCATTGAAAGTATTGTTATAAGTGAGTCTGGAGCAATAAGAACCCATAAACCAAATCCACCCACAGCAATAATTGTATATATATACATAATTTTTAATTTCAGTTCTAAATCAATTTTATCTAACATAATTTTCACATCTTTTTTTTATTCAAGTAATTGAATTGATGGCATATAATTATACTCAAGATTTTATTTAAATCTTACAATAATGTAAATATTAACTTTTAATACTATTTTTACATCTTCAAAATAAAGTAGATAAATCGTAATAATCAAACACAATTGATATTATATGTCAAAAAAGTATAGAAATATAATATGGAAAAAACTCTAAATATCTAGCATTCTTAATTTCTGAGAAATATTCTTTCTTCTGAGAATCTTCATGAAATCATCTTTTCTTTGCTGAAGGCGAGTTAAAAAGGAATCAAGCTTGTCAAAATTATTGAAGAAATATTCTCTTCCCTCAGCTATGATTTTAACACCTTTCCTATCATTTTCAATAACAGCATAAATTCCTCCAACTCCAGAATCGTGTTTAATAAAAACTTTTTCGGTCCCGGGTAGTTTTTCATTCCCCTTTTTTGCCCAGAAATTATTTTTTAATAAATATGATCGATACATACTCATTTTACCACACACAACCTCTTTTTTCTTATTATGATGAGTCATCGAGATATGTTTGATAGTATGCTCGTTATGACCATCAACATATAGTTCTGAGTAATATAAAATTCAAGTCAATTATAACATCGTGTAATATGCAAAGAACATATCACCCATATATTATAATAACTTAACTTTATACTTCACAAGAAACATAGTTTCCAAAAACACTTATAAATCAGTAAGTAAAAAGCCCAGAACTATTTACTAAAAAAATTTTACTTGGGGTTACATTAAAACAATTTCCATTGGAGAATTTTAAAATAAAAAAATTAGGGATATTTATCATATAACCCTTTTATGAAGTCATCTAATTCCTTCATAGTTTTTCTCTTTGTATCATAAGCCGCTTTCCCACATTCATCTTCCAAATCAAAACATGATTTAAGATAGGCTTTATTCATAATTGTTAGCATGCTTTTTGTAAAAAATATGAATTCTGTTTGATATTTAACTATTTGTTTCGCGAAATTGAGAGTTTCAGTTTCAAGCTGATCGAGAGGGAAAATTTTTGCAGGAAAATTAATATTTTTTAATTCTTGTACACCAAATTTGTCTGTTGTAAAAAGGAGGTTTTTTGCATAGCTCAACCCAACTCCCAAAAGAGGTAAAAGAGTTGCTCCAGTTTGAGGAAAAGCGGAAATTGCGAGTTCTGGTAATCTTAAATATAATTCGTCCAAAGGTCTATCTGCAAAAACCCGCAAATCAGAAGCCATAATCAACATTACACCAAAACCAATAGCAATCCCCTGAATTTGAGTAACTACAGGTTTTTTCATTAGAACAATTGTTTCATTTACTTTCCTACCCCACTCTGTTATTTGTGCTACTTTTTCGGGGGAACCTTGGATTTCTTTCAAATCATAACCAGCAGAGAAGAAGCGTTCTCCCATACTCTTAATTAAAATGCATTTAACTTTCTCATCAATGTCAGCACTAATTAGACCTCCATGTATTGATTTTAACATTGGAATATTACAGGCATTTGCTTTATCTGGTCGGTTTATTGTTATTGTTGCTATACGCCCTTTCACATCATATAAAATTAGATCCTGATCATTCATACGATCTAAAACTCATAATTCAATTTAAAATCTATTGAATTAATAAATATCTTAAACCTATATCCATAGTAACATAAATTGAGATCAATTAAAGGGTGAAAAACTATAGAAATCAGATTGTTTGATGAAGCTAAAGATAAAGCTAAATTAATAGAAGTGTGGGATAAAGTAGTCAAAGATGTAAATCCTGTTTGGACTATAAATGAAGAATTTATCGATGGATTACTTGAAGTAGAGGGTGATCAAACTGTTCCTTCACGTGATTGGTTGATAGCAGAAGATGAGCAAGGGAATATGATCGGGTTTTCATGTCTTTTTAAATCTTCTAAACGTGATTCTTGGTGGATGGAGATTCGTGTAGTACCAGAATATTATAGACAAGAATTAGCACTAGACTTATTTAAATCAACTTTAACTCTTTTAAATAAAAAAAATTCTACAAAAGTGCTTTTAACTGTGAGAAAATTTGCTTTTGTTGATTCACCGCTTCAAACTAGAATTAAAGAAATGGGATTAGAGCCAGTTCATTTTAATTTTTGGATGTACTTGGTTGATATTGATTCTCTTCCTGAATTGATAGAACCAACTGATATCAGCTTCCAAAAACAAAAAAAAATATCAGATTATTCTAATTATTTAGTAATTCATAATGATGCATTTAGAAAACTTTTTGAATTCAGAGCTTATTCAGAAGAAGACTTCAGACTGATGGTTAATTCAGAATGGGCAGGATATGATGTTGAACACATTTTTGCGTTTGATGGTAAAATTTGTGTAGGTGTTTGTACCGTTTTAATTAATCCAGAGTATCAGCATATAGGTGTCGTGGATAATTTAGCTGTACTTCATAGTTATCAGCAGCGTGGAATTGGAAGTTTCTTATTGAATCTTGGCATAAAAACACTTCTTGAGAAGGGGTGCAAAAGAATTGAATTAGGTGTCGAAGCCAATAACGAAAAAGCGCAAAACCTTTATAAAAAGTTTGGTTTTAATGAATTAGAATCGCATACAACTATTATTTATGAATTAAATTTATAATAATTCTAATATGATACTGTTTCTTATCTTTTTTGAATATTCTCTTTAAGATTGATATGTAGATATTATTAGAGTTTTAATTAGATGGTTCTCAAATCATTTTTATAATTTCAGATAATTGTTAAATCTAACTATCAAAATGGTCATAGACTTTTTATAGAAGTGGAAATAGAATCTAGAAAAGATGGGTGTTTTCGGAAAAAAAATCGATCTAATGATCAATTATGATTATTCAAAGGTAAATTTTTAATATGTTTGTATTATCAGAACGGAATACGTCTGAAAGTATTATGATTAAAATATGTTAAAGGAATAATATATTCATGCAACT
>JBHLRA010000118.1:0-9636 GCA_048883045.1 Candidatus Thorarchaeota archaeon
TTAATGTTTTTAATTACGGTATCTACATTTACTTCCTTCATGCTTCTGCAAGCTTTATTATCCATACTAGGTAGCATCGCTAATCTCACTTACGTTTCTCACGTTACAGACATTTCAATTCAAGCAAAACATCGTACCTTTACTTATCAGATACTTACTACACCTTCAACGTTCGCAAAAATAATTTTTCTCCCGTTAGGCACTTACCTCTCTAACCATATTTCATTTGAAGCTCTTGTTGTAATTACTTGCTTTCTATTCATAATCTCTATCTTCCTTATTTTTATTACTCTCTTTTTAAAAAAGAAGGAAAAAGTGCAAGTTCTTGAATACAGCATTGAATCCATTGAAAAGTCCCAAATCTCCTAATTTTTTTTATTTTATTTTAGTAAGGTACTAGATCAGTTCAGATTAAATAATCGAAGTCTCTTTGTTTCGTTTTCAGAAAAAAAAAGAAATAATTTCCCTCTAATGAGGGAAGATCATTATTCTTGAGGGTCGCCGCCCCCACCTGGAACTTCATGTACCATTTTATTTCAATTTAAATATATAATTCTTGTCTTTGAGCTTAAACATTAATTAATTAGATTTTGTTTATTTAAACACCACTAAGAAAATTAAATTCTGTACCAAATATGGATAGCAAAAATAAGTGATGTTAAAGAAAATTATTTAATCTTAAATTGACTTATAAGGTTATTAATAACAAATGGAAGAAGGATATCATAATAATTTAGTATTCAAGAATGAAGTCATCCCTAGATTTTAATTTGATTAAAAATCTTATGCAAAATTGGAATGAGAGTAAATTAAATAAATTATTTCAGATTTTTCTGTCTTACTTACAATCCATATTAGGAATACCACCTTTAACTAATAATATTCATCTCAAACTAAGTGAAAAAGGAAGAAATGAAAGATATGAAATAAAAAATACATTTGATTTTGGGATAACTAGAAAAAATGAAAATCTACTAGAAATTAATCAATTCAATGAAGATATAATACCATATATCCTGTTCAGAGAAGCAAATTATTTGTTTTTTCCTAAAACTGTAATAGAAAACATTTACCTCAAACTAATTATTAATATTTTTATTGAAAACCAATTTTATGAGATGGATACTATTACTAATTGGAAAAAAATTATTCGAACAGCGATTTCTGATTTATATGATATTAATGTCATCCTACCTTATTTCGATAAAATATTTAAATCTCATAGAAACTACTCGAAATTTGTTAAATATATATGGAATAATATATCCCTTCTAGATCTAGAAGATTTTAAATTTATATTACCTTTTTTTTATCGTTTCGCCGATGCTACATTAGAAGAAATACATGAAGATCATGTTGTAGAGACAATAAGAGTTTTTAATGAAATTTTTAAACGGGTTAAAAGTTATAGTGCACTTCTTGAATATCAAGACTATTTTAAGAAGTTTAAAGAAGAGGGGAGTATTGAAACTGATTTAAGTCTAAGAAAATTCACTTCTACTGTTCAGAAGTTTCAAGTTTTTAGCATAGCTCCTACATATCAAGTAAATTGGCATACTTTAAACGTTTCCAATAATTATTTCATTCTAAAATTTCATCCTTTGATAAAACCAGAACAAGTTAATAAAATTTTAGAGAAATTTCCATTTATAATTACTCCAAAAATCTCACAATCCAATTTTGCATTAGAAATATCGGGATTCTTTATAATTCCCAGAATTTATTTAGAAGATTTAAAAAGTTTATTCAAAAAAATGGAACAAGAAGGTTATGTAATTAAAAGATACCTTTTTAACATTGATTGCTATGAAATCTTTACGAATTTAAACTTCTTTCGAGATAAATTTAAGAATAGGAGATTAATCAATTCAAATCATAAAGATTATGAACATAAATATGAACTCCAATTTAGGATTAAATATGGGCAAGAATTTAATAAATATAATCTTTCCTTAGAAGATTTCTTGATTTTAGATAAATTAAGATTTTTTTCTTATTCTGGATTTGGTCTTGAAAGGAGGGGTAACACATTGCAACAATTAAAAGAAGATTTGTTAATTGAGTATTCAAAACAAGAGAGCATCATCATTGAATTACAAGAAATCCTAGTATTATTATATAGATCAAATGAATTGAGAGACAATTTTTTTCAGTTTCTAAATAATTTTAAAAAAGTTGGAATTCTCTATATAGATGCTTTATTAAAAAGTATAGTAAAAATTTTAAAAATTATCTCTACTGCATTTGAGCAAAATCACCATTTACATAGCACTGCTCAATTCAATGATTATGTTAGAAATAATGGGATTTCGTCCATAATTGAAGATAATCTTGTTTTTAATAATAAAGATTTAAAAAAAAGTTTGTATAAAGACTTTATTCCGCTATATCTAAAATCTAAAACTCAATTTAATAAGGAAAAGAAAAAATATGAACTATTTAAAAACTTGATTGCGGTTTGTAAAAAATTAATGATTTTTGATTTAAATTCAGTAAAGAAATTAGTGGAAGATCCTAAACTTGCTAAAAGGATATATAATACCAAACAAAACAAATTGAAAAAATCATACAAACGAGTGAAGGAAAGAGATATTACCAGTAATTATGTTGAGAATAAATTAGATGATTACACGTCTAGAGAAATTCCTATTATTAAACCTAATATTCAACAGTCTTTTATGTTAATAAAGCGTGGAAAATACATGCCCCTTTTTTTACTGAATGACACACCAGATTATAGAAAACAGCTTCGAAATTTAAAATCATTTTTTCCTAGGTTAATCATAAGGCAAGTTTTAGACCTATTTACTAATCAGCAATACTTATGTGCTGAACTGCATGGGTTTGACCTGATAAATAAAGAAAAAGAACTCTTGTGTGTTATAATTTATAACCTTCTTAAAAATGGTATTATACATGGAAATCGCTATTTTTGGAAGGGAGTAACTCCTGCATTTTCAATGAGAGATTTCTATGATTTCTCATCAAAGCAATTCTTTTACACCCCTGATTTATTTGATGAATTTTTTCTGTATATTCAAAAAGTCTTTGGTGAAAATCCTAGAAAATTTTCCGAAATCGCCTCCAACCTTCAAAAAAATCTATGGAGCAAAGAAAAAAACATCAATACCCTTATCAATCAAGTATCATCACTTAAAGAATCCTTCATTCTAAACCAGTTATATGACCTAAAAGATCTTAATAAAAAACTAATAAGTCTTCTATTAAATCAAAAAGAATTCGAAAGTCTAAAGGAGACTTCACTTTTCAACGAACATATACAATCAATTCGGTTTATTCCTTCTTTTAGGAGCTATAGATTTAGTCAATATTATCTATATTTGAGACCAATAAATCCCGATATAATTAATTTAAAATTATTATTCACGAATACATTTCAATCATTTAAATTTATTGGATCGATTGAAGATTCTGTTTCCTTTTTTATGAAATATATATTTCCAATGGAAAATCCTAACAAATCATTCTTGAATTGGCACCTATATTCTGCTAAAGATATTAGTGAATATTGTATGTTTAGTATAAAAAGAATGCACTCCATATTTCACCTAGAATTTAACTTCACTGATGATGGCTGGGATTATGATATAAACAATTTTAAGAGAAATTTGCAAAATATTTTATTTAATCCTTCAAAAAAAAGATTTAAACCTGAAAAAGTGGAATTTAATTATAAAACAATTCCACGGGATGATTGTTTAGGACCTGAATCTCAGTTTTATCAATACTTAACAGAGGTTTATGATACAACCTCAATTAATATCAAATCTTTAAGAATTAAGTATGACGCTTCGAAATTGGATAAAGTTAGAACCTTGATAAAAGAGGAATTAATATTTCCGTATATAAAATTAGAAAACATTGGATTGCCTGAGAAATTGACACTTATAATACCTGATATTAAAAAGGAAAATATTGAAAAATTAATAGATATATTCTCTTTCTTTAATTTAGTGAAAATATATGAAATAGAGGGAGATTTCTTTATTTATGGGTTCCCAGAGGAGAAAAAATTCGAAGATGGATTAATGGTCAAAATTTATTTTCCATTTAAACATGATATTTTTAGGTTTATTGAAGTCTTTAATCTTTTATTTGAATTCCTTGAAATTGACTATTTCTTGATAATCGACAGCATTTTTGATGGAAAAAATCTTTTGAAACATGTGTATGGAAGCTTAAATTTTCTTAAAAAATATAATCCATTAAAAAACCTCAAATGGAACAATAAAGATAAAATCTGGATGAATCATAAACTGTATAATGAGAAATTTGAGCCGATCTATCCAGATTTACAATATGGAGATAAAGAATAATTTTCTGAGAAAATTAAATATAATTATTTTTAAGTCTTGAGCAGTTATAATAAAGTTTAAACATCATTTTAGATATTTTTATAAATATATGGATTAAAATAACTATGGACCTATAGCCTAGCCTGGATAGGGCGTCGGACTTCTAATCCGAAAGTCGCAGGTTCGAATCCTGCTAGGTCCGTTCTTATTTAATAGCTTTTATTTTTAAATCTAAAACAACCAATTCAGACTTTGGTGAGTAATGCTTTACGATTTTAGAATTAATAATAGATTCAATTTCCCAATTAAGAGATTTTAATTCATTCTCAAGAATGTTTAAAGATTTCTCAATAGGATTTGGTTTATCGGAGAATTGGTAAAAATGCAAAATTCCCCCAGAGTCCTTCATTAAGAAGCGAGCTACATCAAGATATTGGATGGAGTTTTCGGGTAAATTCATGATAACTCTATTAACTTTATTGGATAAAGCCTGACCTAATTGGTTGTTGCGGTCAAGAAGATCTTTTACATCAATGTTATATGGGATAATTTCTCCCTTTGACTTATTTAATTCGATATTTTCTTTTAGATATTCATAAGCTTTAGGATTAATGTCAAAAGCATAAATTTTAACATTATTTTCTTTCGCAATTTGAATAGAGAATGTTCCTACGCCAGCAAACATATCAACAATTATTTCAGCTTCTTTTATACTCCCTGAACTAATCCTACGTCGTTCGAAAACTAATCTTGGAGAGAAGTATGTATTTTTAATATCAACCTTAAAAATGCAGTCATTTTCTTTATGCATTGTCTCAGATTTATCACCTCCATATAAAACCTCTAATTCTCGTAAGCGATATTTTCCTTTTATTTGACTTTTTTTTTCATAAATGGTTCTGACATTTTTGTTTACACTTGATATCGCTTCAGCAATTATCTGTTTGTAATTATTGAGTTCATTACAATCAACGTCAAGAAACTTATCAAATTCAATAATTGCGATATTTCCAACGATATCATAAGATCTTGGAATTATTTTGGAATATTTTTCTGGAATTTTGCCCTTTAAAGTTTCTTGAAGGTTTCTACATTTATACATTTCATTTGGTATTCCTGGTTTGGAAATGAGGTCAAAAATAATTTCTTTATCTACTAATTTAATTACATGATCTATTAGAACTTGGTTATCAATGATCGGATATAAAATATTATCATTTTCGTGTAAGATTTGGAATTTTTGGTCAATGATTTGAGTATTTCTAAATTGTTTTTTTAAAAAATTGATGAAAATTTGTCCATCTCCCGCTTTAACTTTAATATATAAAATATTAGCTTTGCTATTGTTTTCCATTTCTCTCATTTCACATATGTTTCATTTGCCTTAATATATCTTTTACAGAACCAACCAATGAAGATCATATCGTCTTCTTTTAGATTTGCGTTTTCTAAGGCATTATAATAACTCTGTCTAATTTTATATTCAATATCAAACATAGGATATTTATTCTTAAATAAGATATAATTCATAAGAATTCTACACATTCTCCCATTTCCATCTCCAAAAGGATGAATTGAAACAAATCTATAATGCATCATGCATGCAAGAAAAACTGGATGTAATTTATTTTTATTTTCGTTATACCATTTAAGGAGATCATCCAGAAGGTATTCTACTCCCGCCATGGGAGGAACATACTTACTCCTAGTTATTTGAACTGGATATTGTCTTATAATTCCCGCGATTTCTGGTTTTGTTAACTCAAAGATTTTCTCGTGCCAATCCAGAAGTAATTCCCAATCGATATCTCTCTTGCTTATAATCATTTCTTCATAAACACTCATATGCGATTTTGCCTCGATTATATCATGTGGCGGTTTTTTGATTGGAATATCAGGTTCATCAACAACTAACGCAACTTCGTGTAAAGTAAGAGTTGATCCCTCAATTCTATTTGTATTATGAGTAAATTTTACTCCAAAAGTCCTTAAATCTTTTACTTGTATTGGTTTTGGTAATGAATTAAACGTATCTCGATACTTTTCAGTAATTTGATCGATTATGGGCATCCAAAGTTTCTGAAAGATTTCATAGCAAAATTCTTCTTTTATAAGAGCTAAATCTTCGTATTCTGGAAGTTCCTTCCCAATTGACTTTGATATATTATTAACTTTATTATTCTCCCGATAAGAATATGAAAGATAATAATATTCTTTTCCACCAACATTTTTTTTTATCACACTTACCATATTTAGATATTATCTCTACAAATATATAAATTTATGTCTCATGATACATTTTGTAGAGATAATTATTTTACAATTTTTTAAGAACTAAATTGATTTAGGGTGATTCACTTTTTTAATTATCGTTCTATAATATTTATTTAGAAATGAAAAACATTATAATCTCCGGAACACCCGGTTGTGGAAAAACTACAGTAGCAAAAGAAATCTCTAATTTAATTGATGCTAAGATAATTTCTTTGAATGAATTGGCAATTTCAGACAAATTCTCATTCGAGTATGATAAGGATCGAAAAACCTATATTGTGGATTTTGAAATATTTCTACCTTATGTGTTGGAAAAGATTGAAGAAATTAAGCAAGAAGATACAACATACTTAATTATAGAAAGCCATTTCTCTGATATAATTCCAGAAAAATTTATTGACTATGCCTTCATTTTAAGATGTGATCCGGATGAATTATTTAAAAGATTAGAATCAAAAGATTATGATATAAAAAAAATTACAGAAAATATTCAAGCAGAAATTTTGGGTAATTGTGTCAATTATTTTATTCAAAAACAGATAAAAGCACCTATTTTTGAAATAGATACGACTAATACTGATATTAAAGCTGTTGCAAATATTATTGTTGATATTTTAATTGAAAATGAAAATGGAGAAAATTATAAGATTGGAAAAGTAGATTGGCTTCAAAAATTATTTGAAGAGGATCGTTTAAAAGATTTTTTTGATTAATCAAGATATACTACCACAGGGAACTAAATGAAGTATGAAATTGTCGATGTAGATGCTCTAGGTCGAATAGGAACATTAGAAATTAATAATAAGAAAATGATTACCCCTAATCTTTTTCCTGTAGTACATCCTTTCAAAAATATAATTCCCCCTTCTGACTTAAAAAGTTTTGGAGCTCAAGCAATTTTTACTAACGCATACATCCTTTTTCAAAATGAATCTATAAGAGAAAGACTAATGGAGAAAAAAATTCATCAATTTCTTGATTATGATGGCTTAATTGCCACGGATAGCGGAGCATTTCAGCAATATATGTATAATAAATCTAATATGAAGATTGAAGCTGAAGAGATCGAAGCCTTCCAAGAAAAAATTGAATCAGATTTTCCCGTAATCCTTGATATTCCAGTACAACCGGATGATGCATATGAAATTGCCAAAAATAAGGTTGATGCTACAATTATTAGGGCAAAAGAGAATATTAATAGACGATCCAATGAAAATTGTGCATGGTTTGGGCCAATTCATGGAGGTAAATATGAAGATCTTCTAACAAGATGTGTTCATGAAATGAATAAATTAGATTTCGGTGTTTATGCGATTGGAGGACTAGTAAAATCCTTTCTTGATTACAGATTTGATGTTGCTCTTCAAATTTTGTTGAATGTAAAAAAACAGATAATTCCAAATAAACCATTACATATGTTTGGGTTGGGATTACCACAGTTTTTTTCTTTAGCTGTTGCATGTGGATGCGATTTAATGGATTCGGCAGCATATGTATTATATGCTAAAGAAAATAGGTATTTTACATTGTCGACCGGTACTAAAAACCTTGATGATCTAGAAGAATTTCCCTGCCATTGCCCAATATGTACAAAATTTACCCCAAGTGAACTAAGGAAATATGAAAAGGATCTAAGAATAAAACTCTTAGCAGAGCATAATTTATATCTTTCTTTTTCTGAGTTAAAAATAATCCGACAAGCAATAAGAGAAGGGAATTTATGGGAGCTTGTGGAGCAACGTACCAGAACACACCCAAACTTGGTCAAGGCTGCACGTATCTTAAAAAGAGAATCTCCAACTTTTGAAATCTATGAAAAAATCTATAAGAAAAGTGGAAGATTGTTTGTTTCCTCTGAAAATATCTTTAGACCATTGATTAATAGATACGAGAAAAAGATGATAAACAATTACCGAGTTCCCGAAGATGTAAAATTTTTAATAATTTTACCAGAATTAGATGCCAGAGAAGAAAACTCTCCAGCAATTCAAAATTGGCTTAAAGAAATTAATGATAATATTATAATTCCTCGAGAAGAAATACATATAGTGTTTAATTCTTCTTATTTTGGAATAATACCACTTGAATTAAAGAGTACATATCCGGTGGGCCAATTCGAATCAATCAAAGCTATTGATGAGAATGATGAACTATACGAAAATTCAGTAAAGAAGTCAAGCGCTTTCATTAATCAATTTTACCAAAAGTATGATAAATGTGGTGTACTAATTCCCGAGACATATCTAAATGAATTTAATGAACTTGTAGAATTTAATACCATGAATCCAATTCGTGGATTAGATTCTATTTTAAAATCTAAATTTCAAACAAATTATTCTGTTTTTAAAAATATAGAAGATTTACTTCAATTTTTTAGGAAGGTTAAATAAATGGTGATTTTAGAAACGATTACTGCTTATGGACACGAAAATATTCTATGTACCCATAGTACAACCATAGAGATTACAAAAGAAAAGAGTTTAACTAAGAAAGGGAACTGTATCATCGGAATTGGAGCTTCAAAAGCTTGTTATGATCTGAATAACAATTTGAAAACAAAAATTAAAAATGGAACTAAATTTAAAATCACTTTAAAAATAGAAAATCTCCAAGATTCCTTTTATGGATTTGGAAATAAGGAATTAAAATTATTAGATAAAAATGATATGGTTTTCCGTAAAAGCAATTTTATCTGTGATAGAACGGTTCTAATAAACTGTAGCAAATCATCATATGAAATAAATCGTGAACTAATCGATAAACTAAAAATTTCTGGAAGTAAATTATCAATAATATTTGATTTAAAAGGTTAAAAATTTTTAATGGGAAAGGGGGGCTTCGAACCCCCGACCTCACGGTTATCAGCCGTGCGCTATACCAGGCTAAGCCACTCTCCCTTATCGGGAAATTCAAAAATGCATGAAATCGTATTTGTAAAAAGGTAAATTAACGAATTAATTAAATATATGGTATTTAAAAAATTTTTTGACCAAAAAAATAATAAAATATGCTTATTTTTAATAATTATTAACTTACAGATGTGCTG
>JBHLRA010000119.1:0-3192 GCA_048883045.1 Candidatus Thorarchaeota archaeon
GAAGATAAATAAGAACCTTTCTCTCTTGATTTCTGGATTTCAATACATATGGATATTTATTTAAAAATTTTTTAATTTGGACTAAATTCGCCAAAAATCTACTACAATATTTATGAATGAGAACAGTTGGAATATCTAGTTTACTATTCACCAAATCATAATCGGTCTGTGTTAATACGTGGATCTTCTCGTTTTTTGTAAGTGAGATATTACGAAATATAAAATCCAAAATTATTGATTTAAACCCATTTTGGGATTTATAAAATTTAGTATAATACTCGGATCCGCTATAGATCTCTGTGTTTTGTTTTTTAAGTGTCTGAGTCATGGTCTTTCAATGGTTCAATTTGATCTTATATTATGGTTATAATAAGAGTATTTAAACAAAAAATGAGAATATATCCTTAGGATATTATGTTATCAAGACTAACCTGTGTGAATTTTGAATGTTCTTTTAAAAACATAAAATATTTTCTACAAGTGTAGTAATTTTTTTCAAGATTTTCAAGATTCTTCATTACACGATCTTTATTAAGGTGATGTTCCTTACATAGTAAAGAAATAACCCTCGACTTATGAGGGGAATTCCACGCAATATTACTAGTATATTTATTGATATCTGGAATTAAAAATATCCGTCTCACTTTTTTGATAATCCTTGGAGTTAGATCTTTAAAATCGTATGTTAGATATTCTTTTAATTTAAGTTTTTCAAGATTTTTATATTTTCTAATTAGGTCTAAAGCTTTTTTGGCACCAATTCCTTTTATTCCTGTAAAATAGTCAGTCCCTATCAAAATGCCCATATCTACTAATTGAAATATGGAAATATTAAGGTTATTCAAATTCTTCTTAAGATCAATACTTAAGGGTTGGATTTTTTGATACTGCCATCTCCCTTGAACTTTCCTTCGCAATGATTTTGAAAGGTTTTGAATAATATATGGGCATCCAAATAAGAGGGAATCGAAGTCCTGTGAATTTGAAAATTGGGCGATCCCTTGTTTTATCAGGTATGCACATTGGGATTCTGCTGAGCCAGGGGATTCAATGTATGGAACTCCTAATGCTCCAAGAAGTTGTTTTGATTCTTTTACGATGTTTTGCCACATATATTCTTTACCTAACGCAATCTGACGTGCTAATTCATAATTATGATTTTGTTGTGCCTCCTTATACCATTGTTGGACAAAAAGAAAATCTTTGAGTTGATCTTTGGTGATCACTCTTTTAAGCTTAGAAATTTTTCCGTCAAAACAAAAAATAGGAAATATTTTCTTCCTATACATAAAATTTATGCGATAAAGTAAGCCATATAGATGAGAGATTGGTCTTTGAGTTCTATCTAAAATTAATCCAGCATAACTACCGTCTTGATTTTTATTTATAAAATTGAACAACCCCATTATAATATTTGGAGCATCGATAGCTATGATTTTACCCTGCAAGTCTTGAATATCAATTTGTTTCCGAACAATTATATTTTGTAATTTAACTCCCATGGTTAGATTAGATTCAATTACAATAATAAAAAGGAAAAAAAGAAAAAATGTAAGATTCTAATTACCATCCCTTAATAAGATGATATAACCACATTAATGCTTTTATAATCTTAATTTTCACAGGTTTCACCTTTAATCAAAAAATTACGGTGAATAAAAATCAGATATAGATATTTAAACAAAAAAAATTTCGTAGAAGAGATTAGTCATCTTCGTCTATAAGATCTTCACTAAGCGAATTAACAAATTTCCTCATTGATTCTTCATCTTTAAATTCATCTTTAAATGCGTCTAGAACAGCGCTTTTTTCTTCTTCGGCAAGGATATTTTCTTCTTCAATATCGCTTTCAAGATCTTCGATGGAAAATCTAAAATTACAGTCTAAACATTCAATATGATCATTGTGTACTAGAATTTTATTGGATTTACATCTTGGACAGTAATAACCAGAAGGCATGTCTCGATTAAAAAATACAAAAATGTATGTAGTAAATAATATTATGAAAACTAGGAATTTAAACCTATCATCGATCTGGTAAAAGAAGATGAGGGAGGAGAATTTAATCGGAATGAGTTTTTTCACCTAGCATTTAGAGTTGAATACATTAAGATCATGGACCTATTTAAATGAAAATCCCATGTGAAGTGAATGACTTTTTTCTTTAAATATACATAGAGAGATAGAGATTCAAAATCTGTCATATGAGTAGAAAGAATGATGGAAAAAAAACGCTATATCATAAAGGAAAATAAATCAAAAGGGATTATTGCAGTATTTTTTGGAATATTAATTTTTATTATATTTTTCTTTCCATTCTACGGATTAAGTTTAAGGTATTATATTGGATATGGATTAAAAAAACTGTTTAATGGAATTGGAATGCTTTCATTGATGGGTGGAACGTTCTTATTAATTTTGAGTGTAATAAGTCTTCTTTTAGAAAAAAAGATACGTTTAGGTTGGTTTATTGTGGCAATGGCTTTGTTTTGGGTAGGAAGTTGGTGTACTGGAATAATTGTTGAAATCCTGGGAATTCCTATTGGTAATACTCAAGGTTCAGGAGCAGGAAGTGGCTTTCATTAGATTTTGATAATTATTCAAAGTCTTAAAATATTAATCCTTACAGAGAAAAAAGACTAATAAATTCTAAAATATCTTAGCCCAGTATTAATCCCACATACAGTAAGGAGAATAAGAGAAACTAGAACGACACCAATCATTTTATGTCGCTGAAACTTTCCTAAAAAGAGCCATCCGAGAATACCTACAATCAAACCAAGCAAACCGATTATTGAACCTAATGCCAATAGAAATTCTATTCCATCAGCTACTTGGTCAAAATAATCAAATAACATAGTAGTACTCATTAATTTCAAATCTATTTAAAGAAAAATTTCCAAGATCCCTCTTTTTTTCTTTAAATACTTGAAATTTACTTACTATTAAAACAATTGAATATCTATTATGAGAAAATTAGATGAAATTGGAATTTGTCCCAACTGCGATTCTACTATTTCTATTTACAAAACTCAAAATTACAAACGATTTGCCAAATGTGAGATTTGTGGAACGTCTTATGCTTTACCAAAACGAGGTTCTATTAGCAACTCAGCTTTAATTTGCCCCCAAAATAACTATCCCCTTCTCATTATTGATAGAAAGGATCAGCGTGCATACTTTTGGACTGAT
>JBHLRA010000119.1:3292-9590 GCA_048883045.1 Candidatus Thorarchaeota archaeon
CTTTAATTTGCCCCCAAAATAACTATCCCCTTCTCATTATTGATAGAAAGGATCAGCGTGCATACTTTTGGACTGATGGACCATGTTTTAACTGTGTACAATATGATAAGTGCGAAATTGTGAAGGAATTAATTAGAGAATTTACAGAATTACAGGTGTATGGGTATTAATCGCTTAAAAGTTATATTGATAGGATTCATTATAATATTATCATCTGGCATTTCAATAGGGATAATTAATATTAATTATGTTCCTGTTAGAGGTTTTGATGAAAGAAGTCTAAATTTAAATTCTTCTGGAAATATTCTTGTCGATAAGGTATATAATTTTACAAAAGATAATCCTATTGTTAAATTTGCCAACATTATCTTCTTTGAAAAACCGTTTTATTATAATATATATGTGTGTGTTGTAACCCCGCATACCTGTGATATGAATATTACCATCTATGATCCTGAAGGAGATCCCTATGAGATTACTTATGAAAAAAATATGACACAAGATGATTCAAGAGTGATTCCGTTTGGAACGGCTCTTACTGGTAACTATTCCATTCAATTCAACGCAATTATCATAAATAATCTCAATATTCATATTAAAATAGAAAAGTGGATAAAATGTTTATATGATGCTATTCCTCCTGAAGAACAGCAAAAAATAAAATATTATGATATACAAAAATTCAAGACTGGAAATACTATATACTTTAACACTACCTTTAAGGGTGATTGGAATTATGAATTCTATTTTCAGAGAGTCTCTCCGATCTCAGTAAAACTCAATCCTATTGTCGTTATAGAACATGACATTTTAAGTTCTAATTATATATCTTATACGATATATAGAAACGAAAGTATCAGTCTGCAGGTTAAAACATATCGATTTGGTACTGCCGTAGAAGGATTATATGTTATGAATATTACCATTCAATGTGTTGTGCCTTGCGCGAATATTGCTTTCGCAGTAGTAGAACGATATCAAATAGCCGATGGAGTCAATCCAAATGATCCAGAAGATCCTGAAATTGGTCCGGTAAATAATACCCAGGGAGGAATTTTAGTATCTATCCCTACCGAATTCATGATAGGAACACTGGTATTCTTTGGATTTGTTGTTGGAACCCCAATTTTAATAATAATAATTCGAAGGCGTAAAAATTCTATATAAAAATATTTATTCTTTTCCTTTTCTTTAAAACTGCCTTTAGAAAGAGAATAGAAATTATCCAAAGATTTAATAATATAATTTAATGTGTAAATCTTAGAAATTCCTATAAATTTAATTAATTGAGTAATTATGAATGAACAAGATAATACTACCAAAAACAAAGCAGTAGAAAAATCTAAAATAAATATTTCTGAATATCTTGATTTAAGTATGGCGGTAATAAACACAATTGTTATTATATTATTATTTGCTTTAATAAGAAATAACATAACTATTCTTGTCATCCTCGGATATATTCTCCTAGCAATTTTAGTAATTGGAACAGTTTTCACCTTTATCAGAAGAAATCCCTTTTATATTTACTTTTGCTATGGTCTTACATTATGTGGCGTAACAGGAAATTTGTATTTACTTCCAATAAATGGGATCCTCTGGATAATCTCTATCCTACAAGGTTTCTACATTTATAGGATTATCGAATTTGATATACTCTATAACTTGGATTTGGTTAAACGTTCAGAATATTATATAACTATGAGGAAATCAAAAAAACAAGTTTCAGAAGAAAAACACAGAGCGGAAGTTATACAAAAGTATAGGAAATCTATCGAAAGAAAATTCAAATTCAATTCGATCGCTGTAATATCTCTTTTATGTTCCATAGGTCTGTTTTTCACATTGATATTTTCGGCCTAATTTTCCACGGGAGTTATAACATAATATAATTTCTCATTTTTTATCAGAATCTTCAATTTTCTTCTCAATTTTTCCTTCCATAAAAGGTTTTGAAGGTTTAGAATCATCGAAAGGCGTATTGCAGACCCAACAGGCATTTTCTAGACTAGTTAAAGATCTCACACATTTCTCACAATAGAGTGCTCTACAGTTAGGACAAATATAGTTGAAACTCTCTACTTTTCCTTTACAAACTAGACAGATCTCTTGTTCTTTATAAAATGTTAAGACTTCCTCTGTTATTTCACCTGGTTTGATTTGATAAGAAAAAGAAAAAAACAATATTTAAGAATTCATTAATGCTTTCGCATTATTCTGCCAATCACTTACTGTCTTTACCGAAAATTCTACTATCACTGATTTTTTCTTCTTTTCTAATGTCCTTCACTTTAGAAAATTCTGGTACATAATGGAAAAGATGCACAACAATCCTCGAGTGTAATGCTGTATCAATTAGTACCCATTCATCATTTTGAAGATTATTCTCTAACACAAAAAACTTTATATATAAATAAATGATTATTTCTATATAGAACAGTTCGATATAGAACAATCAATCTAACAACATCAATAATGATTAAAAAATGAAAATTAAGAGGAAAGGTGGGTTTCTCATCTCGCAAATACATCAAATTTCAGGAAGGATCTTTGCTAAAAAGTTGAAGATTCATAAAATCAAAATTAATCCTGGACAAGGGCGAATATTATTTGCCTTATGGGAAAGAGACGGTATTTCCATCCGAGATCTTGCGAAACGTACTTCATTAGGCAAATCAACAATATCTACCATGCTAAAACGTATGCGTGATGATGGATATTTAAAAATAGAACACCCACCTGGCAATGAGCGTACAAAATTGGTTTACATTCTTCAACAAAGCAAAGAAATAGAGTCCTCTTTTGAGAATCTCACAAAGGATATGAATAACATTTATTATAAAGGCTTTACAAACGAAGAAATTATTAAATTTGAAGAAAATCTTGAAAGAGTTTTACATAATTTAAAAGTACATAAAGATTGATTGTTGAATGAATTAATTGAATTCGGTTCTATTTATATATTAATAGATTTATAGAGATATAAATATGAAAAAGGAAACTAATTTGAACGAAACATTGAATATATTATTTAGTTTAAAATCAGTCAGGAATTACTCAAAAAAGGAAATAAAAAAAGAAGATCTTGATTTGATTTTAAATGCAGCAATTCGAGCGGCAAACTCTGGCAATCGACAAGTATATTCCATCATTGTTATTGATGATAAAGAATTATTAAAGAAATATTTTTATGGAGGAAATAAAGCACTTGTTTTTCTTGTAGATTTTAATCGATGGTTTGATCTGGCAAGACATTTGGGCTATACAATTGAAGATTCCGTTGATGGAATGCGAGGATTTACTATAAGTAGTATGGATGCGATGCTAGCAGCTCAGAGTGCCGCGATTGCCGCAAAATCTCTCGGAATCGGATCTTTATTTACCACAAGTCTTCATCGTGAAGATATGAATAAAGTTTATGAATTTCTGGGGCTTCCTGAAAAGTATTGTTTTCCTTATCTTTCCCTTAGTCTTGGATATCCTGATGAAAAGTCCAAACCACTAAAAGGGCGGGTTAAAAAGGGAGTTATCCATTATGGTAAATATCAATCGTTAACTCGAGAAGAACTAGATGAACAAATCGCAGAATATGATAATGAGGAAAACCATCTTGGACTTTTTTCTGCCCAACAACAAAGAAAAGAGGAAGGTTTTGATCACTATTTAAGTTTTTACTTTGCAAAATGGTCAAAATCACAACCAAAGCAAGAAATTGAAAATTTCTATGCAGCGCTTCAACGATCTGAGTTATTTAAAGCTAAAAAATTTCTTAATCTTAATTAAAATTTTTTTTCTTTCTTTTTTAGAAAAGAAATTTCAAGAAGGGATTTCTTACTATTAATTATGAATCCTATTTTATCCTTTAATAATGATTATATTAAAGATTTAATTTTCTCCCACAAATAAGAGATTTTATAATAGAATGTAATCTTAATAGATAAAAAGAGTTTCTTTTTTACTTCCATAATAATACTCTTTCATTTTATCTTTCGAATTATTAATTTATAAGGTAAATGAATAAAAAAAAATTTGGATTAAGTATTCATTAATGCTTTCGCATTATTCTGCCAATCGCTTACTTTCTTTACCGAAGCTCCTGAAATACTGGCTGAAAGTTCCTCTGGATCTACTGCTAATAGATCTGAAATTGTCTTTATTCCTTGAGCAATTAAACTCTCTACAGTACCTTTGCCAATACCCTTAACTTGTATTAAAGAAAATTCTTCATTTGGACCTTCATTAATTTCCCGAGATTCATCATCTTCATACAAAGTAGCAACCTCAAAATCTAATCCTGGTGATTTAGGAATGTCTATCTTGTCTGTATCAGCTACACCTGAACCTGTAATAAAGAATTCACACTCTTCAGGAGGCAAGTCAGGAGCATCCACTATTATAGCTCTACGCTTTAATGAATTGTTTGATGAAAATCCTTTCGTCTTAAACATAACTCGAAAATGACAGCCGTGTGCAACAATATTACCACCGATAGCGTCATCGGCTGAAAACATTCCCATCATTTTAGTAGCAACTTGATTTGTCAGTAAAACAGCACAGTTATAAGTTTCTGCTACTCGTGATAATCCATGAATCATATTATTCAGGACAGCTTGGCGAGGAGCGAGTTTCCCTATACCAATATATTCTGCTCGAAGTAATGCCATTAAGCTGTCTATGATAATTAAACGAACTCCACGAGTTTTACAGAGTGTCTCAGCTTTTTGTATCATTTGTGCCTGATGGTCACTTGAATAAATTCTGGCGTGAAAGATTCTGGACAGTATCTCTTTTGGATTCAAATCAAACCGTTTAGCAATTCGCTTGATCTTTTCCTTTGAAAATGTATTTTCAGTATCAATATATGCAACAGCACCATCAATTCCACTCTGTTTCTGAGGAAGCTGAACAGTAACTGATAAAGTATGAGCCAATGCTGTCTTCCCAGACTTAAATGGCCCATACACTTCGGTTAGTTTTCCAGTTTGAAAACCTCCTCCTAAAATCCGATTAAGTTCGGCAGAACCAGTGGTGAAGTATTCTACATTGTCATCAATCTTAGCTGCCGGTGTAAAGTCAGTCATTCCCAATGCATTTCTTGCGTTCCAAATAATCTTTTTTGCGGTCTTTTCTCCAAGACCGTCAATATTAGCAACCGTAGAGAGAGGTGTCATAGCCAGAGCTTCAGCTGAACTAATACCATTCTCCTGTAGTAATTTAATTTGACGAGCATTGATTCCTTTAACTTGGTCTAAATCTGACATTCTTTTTTTTAATCATCTCTTTTTAGGTAATTTAGTTAAATCTAATATACTTCTTGTTTTATTTAAAGAAAAAAAATCAAAACTAGGTATTTTTATTTTGGAACTGATTTAATATATCAAAGAGTTTATCTACCTGTTCTTTTTTTACAGTGAGAGTCGTCATCCCATCAGCTACATCATAACTTAGCTTTTTACCACTCATTTTTAGATTAAAGAAGTCCCTAACCATAAACGCATATCCAAAACATAGTTCTAATTCTGCTTCAAATAATAATTTCTTTTCTCTTTTATATTCTCTGTGATTACCCCATCCAGGGAAAAGCTCCGGGACAATAGCTGTTCTAGCCTTTATGAGCTCGCTCACAACAAGCCTGCCCTGAGCTATGATTCTATAATTGGTAATAAAAATTACTCCCGAATTTACTGAGAGTTTAATAATCGGCTTCCTTATAGGCTTTTTTTTTTGGATTGACCCCTCACATTCATATAGAATTTGTTCTCCACCATGTAGACAATAATTTTCAACGATATATCGTTCTCCTCGAATTCTTCCCCTTTTTCCCAGCAATTTACCCATTTTTTTCCATATATCTGAATATAGTGTTTTCATGAAAAATAGGGGACTTAACTTATATGTCTCACCGATACTATTGAGAAATTCAAAATCATAAAGTTGTAAGTCATATAGAAAATTGAGAATCTTTTTTTTTGAGGGATTCGTCTTTTTAAGTTCTTCAGCAATTCTATTCATGGCAAGACTTACATCACTCACTTTGAATCCCTTCTGAAGTTATCGCCAAAATAAGTAAATTCATTTATATAAAATGAAGAGGTTGTTTTTATACATTTTCGAAGATTAATATTCCCAAATCCCTCACAGGGATAATCATCCAATAACTATCTTTTTTTTATTGGAATCATCTTTTTCGGAAAAATACTAAAATCTACATCCAATCTGGCTTTTTGACTTCTTTTTTATGACCTTCCCGAGTTAAAATTATTAATGCTATGATTAAAAATCCTGCTATAAAGAAAAA
>JBHLRA010000120.1:0-9517 GCA_048883045.1 Candidatus Thorarchaeota archaeon
GGATATTTAACAAAGTTTTTCCTTGATAGAAAATATGTTTTTAATATTTAATGATTATTAATATTTCAAGAAGGAATAATTAAAAAAAATTTAATAGTTCGAAAGGTGATTTTTAACATATGCCAGAAGAAGATCGTGAGGAAGAAGGCGATAAATCGATTATAGATGCCCTCTCGACACTCGGTTGGGTAGAAGAAGAGGAAGAAGAAGAAGATACCTTAACTACAGATGAGAACCTTAAGGAACAACTAAGTTTCTTTATTGAAGAAAATAAAAGATTATTGGGGGAGATCAATGAAAAAACAGAAAAACTACAAAATTTAGAAGAAAAAATTCAGGATTTATCTCAAAAAGCAGATGAAAAAGCTGTTCAAAATGAAGCTATTGAAAAATTATATGAAACAATAGAAAATAAAGATAGGGAAATCAAAGATTTAGATTCTACTCTTAATGAACAATCTACCAAATTAAATAAGATTATAAATGATCAAATTGAAAAAATCAAGGAGTTAACTACTCAAATAGAGCAATCTCAATCAGATCAGACCGATACTCAAGCTTTAGAGAATAAATTGAATGAAAAAGAGGTTATAATTAAAGAATTAAAAGAGCAATTACAATTCCTTGAAAATGATTCTATTCAAAAATCAAAATTTGAAAAGCTTGAATTACTCTTAGAAAAAAAAGATGAAATAATAACTGAAAAGGAAAAAGAACTTTTCACCCTCGAAAATGAACAGAACACGGCGAAACAAAAGATTCATGATCTTCAACAACAAATTGAAACATTTAACTTAGTTAAAAAAGAACTTGAGATGAAGATCGAGAGAAATAAATCATTAGCGGTCGAAATTGAAGAGATTAAACAAAGAAATATTACCAATCAACAAATAATAGACCGACTTGAAGAAAAACTAGAAGAAGCTCACAAAAAATCAGGAAGTCTTACTGGGAAATTTGAATTAGAACTAGCTAATCTTCGCAATATTTTAGATGATAAAGAAAATGTAATTAAGAATCTAAGGATACAAGCAACAAAAACTCAAGAAAGTTCCCAAGAAATTGAACAATTCAAAGATAAAAATTCAGATGAGATTAAAAAAATAATAGATGAAAAGATGGTACTTGAATCGGAAATTGAACAAAAAAATGATGAGATTATTGAGTTAAAAAAGAAAATTAAGTTATTGAGAAGAGATCTTCAGAGAAATTATGGATTTTGAACCAAAACCATAAACGTTAATTCTAAACCTTTAATAATAATACTTTACTTGGGAATTATAAGTTATTCAAGATTCCTCTTGCTTGATTTTTAAAAAAAAAAGAAAAGAAAAAACATAATTTTAGATTTTTATTTCTCTCGCCATTCCACGCCACATTCTCCGCAACGGTATTTTTTACCGTACATACGTGGATAATCGAGTATGATATTTCCTTTATCAACACTTTCGTGAATCATAAGAGGGTTTTCATTTCCACACTCAGGGCACTTTCTTCTCCCTTCAATATGTTCTATAGTTAGGATTGAGTCATCAGTTCTTCCAGGTATCCCTGGAGCTGCTCCTGAAGATTTAACTTCAGAAATATCTGATTTTACTTCTTCTGGAGATATTTCTTTAATTTCTGATTTAAACTCGGGTTGGATGGCTGCTGCTACTTTATCATCTTCATCTATTCCTTCTAATACTGATTCTGCTTTTAATTGTACAGCGTCAGATTCTTTATAATTTTCGCCTCTCTCTAAAGCAGAAATAAATTCTGCATCATCACCCTCCTCAAAGATCGTTTCTTGTTGTAAACCAGCTCTATCAGCGTCAATGGATCGTGCCCATTGACCAGCTTTAACTTTTTCTGTAGTAGTACAGGCATTGCCTTGCCATATATAAACTTTATTACCTAAATCTGCAACAAAACAATCTTCAGAATCTAAAGATTCCTGTTTAAAAGGAACTTGAATCATTTTCATGGCATTGATATCTTCAAATTCCTCAGCTGAAACACGATAAAGCACATTTTTCCACTCATGAAAACCTGCCCAATCACCTGTTGTAACATCTTTAAGAAGTGTTTTAGCATAATTTTTCTCAACAATTTTCATTGCTCCCATAGGACTAATCGCTTTAAGGAATTCTTTTGGTTCTTGACCTTGATCAACGGTAATTATCTTTGCTGCACCTCCACGTTGTTGATCGAGGGTTCTTGCTTGAGCAGCACCAGCGGTTTTCTCATCGACAGAGCATTTATTTCCGATCCATACGTAGATGGTTTTTTCATCATCTAATAAATAAACATCTCCGCTTGAAAAGATTAATTTATTGATTTCTTTTAAATTTCCTTGCTCAATCAAATATAGTTTCAATCACATCTACCTTTTTTTTTAAATTTGTGAACTAATTTTTTTAAAAAAATCTTTTTTTAACTACATTATAAAAATAAAATAATATATATATTACACTTTTTCTTTTACTAATCCAAATTAAATATCAAAAATCATTAAGGGCTAGATTGATTCTTTTTACTAATTCAGGAATTTCACTTAGATCTATAGAGCAATAAGCAATCCTCAAACCGTTAATTTTCTCATCTAAATTTTCAACTGGAATAATTCCTACTTGATATTTATTTAATAAGTGATCTGCTAATTCTGTTGCTTTAATTTTAGTAGGATTTAAGTTCACAAAAACAAAAAACCCACCAGAATTAGGATCAATTGATATATTAGGATTTTTTATTTTTAATAATTCAGAATTTATTTTTTCATATCTTTCTTTAAGTAAATTGTTAACGGGTTGTCTGGATTCGATGATTTGATCCATTGTTTTTTCCTGAAACAGTTTATGAACAAGTACTTGGTAAAAACTATTACAATTCGATATTGTTGCACGAATAAATCCTTCAAGTTTATTATTGATCTCCTCCTTCAATTTTTTTAATTCTTCATCGTTATTTATCCATGATGGTTTTAACCCAATCGTAATGAAACCAATACGTCCTCCATAAATTAAGAGTTCTTTTGTAATTCCATCTAATTTGACTGGAATTACGTTTTCGTCTAATTGGTGAAGATCATAGAAAATCGATCTATTTAAAGCATCATCCTTATAAACATATGGCTCATATGCATCATCCACCAAAACAATAATTGGCTTGTTATGAATTTGTTGAGCATTTTTTAACATATCTACAAGTTTACTTGCTTCTTCTTTTTTAGGAACATATCCAGTAGGATTGTTTGGAAAGTTTAAAAGAATAATAACTTTCTCTTGCACTTTTGCAACTTCATTAATAGCATTATTCAAACCTTCAAGATTCATATTTTTCTGTTTAAAAAATTCAAAGGATTTTATCCTTGCTCCAATAAATTTCTTAATTATATTCTCATAATTACCCCATCTCTTATTAGGGACGATAATAAACTCTTTTGGATTTAAAAAAATAACACTAGCTTGAAAAATTCCATTAGTAACTCCACCTGTTATTACTGGCATGGTAATATATTTAATTAATCTCGATAACTGAATTTCTTCTTTTTCCTGATATAACGATTTCTTTATGATCCATTCCTTCCAAATTTCTCGGGTTTGTGAATATCCACCAATAGATTTATATGGAACTATATCTTCAACAGAAAGTTTAGAATAAGCTGTTATGTCTTTAAGATAGCATGGTAACCAATCAGAACTACCCCCATTAATAAAATCTTTTTCAAATCCATAAGCAGATCCAAGAGTTCCGATTAATTTTGCCTCTGCTTTTGCTCTTCCAGCCCAATAAAATATTCCTTCTGGAAGAAAAATGTTTTTTCCTACTTCTGATAACGCAGTGTATAATGGGGTTTTTTGTATAATATCAAATTTCATAATTAAAAGAACACTTTACAAAAATTATAAAGAATCTTATCTATGATTAAATAATATAGGAAAATAATTGAAATTTATTTAGCGGATTTAAATATTAGATTAAATTAAAAAAGAAATATGAGTAATAAAAATAATTATAAAGAATCAAAAAAAAAATACTATAAATCAAATAATTGAGGTAAATTAATATGAATTGTCCAAATTGTGGGGAATTTATAAAGGATACTAAACAGAATGTATGTGAATTTTGCGGACAGGTTTTAATAGACACAGAAGACAAACCTTTATTAAAAGGTTGGCAAACATTTATCGATGGGGTAAAAGGAGGGTTTGATAAATTTAAAACATCATTAGAAGATCAATCTACAAAAAACAAAGAATTTTTAGAAGAAAACAAAGGCAAAGTTAATAAATTCTTCAAAACCGTTAAGGATGATTGGGATAAACAGATTCAGAAATGGAGTAAAGACATAGAGCAACGGAACTTAGAAACAAAAGAGCAATGGGATGCGCGTAAATCTAAAATTCAACAGGATATAATGAATTGGCAAGAAAAGACAAAAAAAGATTGGGATGATGGATTAAAGAGCTTTAGAAGAGGATTTTTCAAAGCGTATTTTTGGGTTATTCTCTTAACGCTTCCGATAATATTAGTAATAGTTATTGTACTATTTGTAATTAATAAGATTATTGGATAATTAATTAACCAACTCTTTTTAGAATATTTTGTTTTCACTCTTTTAATATTGAGTTTTTGTAAAAATGATTAGAATTCTGATAATATCGTTTCTAGTGGCCCTTTCTGGTGCTTTATCTCCAGGGCCAGTACTAACATTTACAATTTATAAAACTTTTAAAAGTAATAATCCCTTTACTGGCCTTCTTATAGTACTTGGCCATGCAATTTTGGAATTTACTTTAATTATCTTATTATTAATTGGTGCTTCCTTTTTCTTTCAAAATCTTATATTTTTAACAATGATTGGAATAATAGGAGGTAGTTGTCTAATAACATTTGGACTTTTGACGATAAAGGACGTCTATAAAAAAACTTATGAAGTAAAATTAGATATCAATGAGGAAAATATGAAAGGTTTTAAGGGCAATAGTTTTCTTGGAGGCATTTTTTATTCAATCACTAATCCTTATTGGGAATTTTGGTGGGCAGTAACAGGATTAACGCTTATGATTAATTTAAAGGTATCATTTCAAAATCCACTAGGATTGCTGTTATTCTTTCTCGGACATGAATTAGGAGATTTTGTATGGTATGTTCCAATTTCTCTTTTTGTATATTATGGAGGCAAAGCATTGAACCCTAAGGTTTATAAGTACGTTTTGATTGTTTGTGGAGGTTTTATGATTGTGTTTGGAATTTATCTTATTCTTAATGTAATAATTGTCCCTCCACAAATATGAATAGAATATTTATTGGTTATTACTCGTTAAAAAGTGAATTAAACAAAATTAGAAATTCTAATATTGTTCAAACTCGTTATCTTCTTCAGTCTCAAATAATTCAGAATGGGGCTCAAGAAAATGATTTTGACACATTGGACATGAATTATATTTCGAAAGCCAGAATGCTACACATAAATAATGATAAGTACTTCCACAGAATGGACAAGTAATTACTTTATCTTTTGCAAAATTGATAAATTTATGGCAAACTGTACATTGAACATCAGATTTTGAAATACCTTTTCTTTCTTTAACTCGATTTGAAAGAATTGTCTCCAACTTTGCGAGTTCTACCTGGTAAAGACCTAATGAATTATTTAATTGATTAATCTTTGCTCTTATCTCAGAAATCCTTTCTTTTAATTCTTCTTCACTTAATTTCTCAGCTAGAAAAGAAGATAAAGCAAAATTAAGTGGTAATCCCTCAAATTTTTCTGTCTGCTCGGTAATTTCCGTAATAGTTGCAAATAGTATTCCTTCTTTTTCAATTAATTCTTTAAAGCTTTTAAACAGTTTATTTAGAAGAAGTGATATCAGAAATGTTAATTGTTGCTTTTTTCGATTTAGATTATCCTCCCAAAATTTGATAACTTGATATATATCAACGTCATTTGATTTCATAGAATTCAATTTGTTGAAGACTTCATCTTTAATATTTTGGATTTTCTGATAATATTCATTTAGAATCTCACTCACTCTTTTTAACTGGGGAAATTCCTCTTTAATGATTAATGATGTCTCATCCTCATAAGATCTTATAAGATCATTTACTTCAGAGATTTTCTCTGAAATAAAATTTCGTACTTCTACTCTTAATTCTTCATCTTTTACGTTTTTAATGAATGATAGATATTCATTTTTTCTCCTGAAGATTTCAGAAGTTAAATTCGAAAAAATCTTCCGTAATCCATTAGTGATACTCTCATAAGGACTAAGTAGTGTCTCAATGTTTAATACCCAATCTTCAATATTATCTAGAATTGAAGAAAATTTGTCTATTTTTTCAAAATAAAAATTAGCAATTTCTTCAAATTTATCGGTTTCCATTATGTTATGAATTTTTTCTTGAAATCCCTTTTCCAAACCCACAATATAATAGTCAACCACTTTGGGTAGAAACTCACTGATTTTTTGGTCTTTTAGAGTTTTTAGATTAATACTCAAATCCTTTTCTTTTAAATGGAATTCCTCAATATCATTTAAAATATCATGTAATTTATCCAGGATTAATTCCTTAAGAAGGGGCGATATGAAGTCCTTAAGATTCTGTACAACTTCTTTTCTTTCAAGTATATTAATAAATTCTTCTCCTTGATATTCTTCAATTATTGTATTTAAATTTAGTAGATAAATTAAGTCAAAATAGTATTCAATTTTTTTCTCATCTTTTGAGAGGAAAAATTGATATATATCATCAAAATGGAAAGTTAAAACGTTTTCACTTTTATCTTTCTTTCTTTTGTTTAAGAATATTTCGTTTAAACTTTTAATGAAAATAGTTAGTTCTTTTAAATCATCCCAATTTTCTAAATCTTGAGGGATCTCATTTAATTTAAAATTTAAATTCTTAATTCTGTTAATTTCAAGCCAAAGTTTTGTAGCATCTTCTTGGATAACGTTAACATCTTTGATTGATTCTTGAATTTCGGTACTTAGATGAGTGCTCTCCATAAGAAGATCATCAATTCGTTTTAAAGTATCTTCTAATAGGCTATTATTTTTAATTATTCTCTTAATGTTTCTTGAATTTGAGCTGAGATTCTGTAAATTATCTGAGATAACTTGTAATTCATTAAGTATTTCCTTTTTTAAATAACTATGACCAGAACTTTTAGGAGATAATAAATAATGCTCAAAAAATATCTTTATTTCGTTTATATAGATTGAAAAGTGATCTAATAGGCCACTAGAAAGGTTTAGCTTTGCTTTTACATAAGTATCTGTCTCGTCTCCGTCCTTGTCTTCAGTTTTAAATTTTCCAAGCATTGATTTAATTTCTATAATCTCATCTTTACTAAAACCATGGATCTCTTTAGTATTGTTAAAAGAATTGTTTGCAATATTCACGTTGATTTGACCTATTATTAGCGTTATGGATCTAATAAATAGTAAATTTTTATACAATAAATTTTTATTGGTAAAAAGTAGAATATCTAAAATTTAAAAACAAAGAGTTTGAGAAATCATTCTCCAATTTCTTTAATCTCAATATACTTTTCTTTAGCACCATCAACAGTAATAGTTAAAAGGTCTATTCCATTCCCACTCATTGCATCCCTTGCGGTTGCGTTTCTGATGGCTTTTTCAACTAATATTTCACCCTGGGCAACAGTCATATCTTTTTTATATTCTGCTTCCAAAATACCCATTGAAAGTAGCATTCCAGTTCCAGCAGCGCCATAATCATCTTCCATAAGTGAACCAAGTGCATCGAGGCTGTATAGTCTGGGGCCATCTTTATCCATTCCCGCTATAACTAAATTAGTATATAATGGAGCCATTTTACGAGAGTAAAGATAATTCGAGACTAGTTTTCCCATACTTCTAGTTGAGATCCTTTCACCCGTTTCTAATTCATAGAGGTTTGCTTGTGCTTGTAAGATCCTTACAAGAATTTGAAAATCACCAATTAATCCATAGGCTACTAAACCTATATGTTCTGTGATTTTAAATACTTTCTGGGTTGCCTTATTTGCAACAGTATAACCCCACGTGGCTCTTCGATCATTTCCAAGCACTACACCGTCCTTGCATTTAATAGCAACTCCTGCAGCACCAGGAACCATTATTTGTTGCGACATTTTTCTATCTTTAAATTAAATATTTTAATTTAAGTACTGTAAAATAGCATACTTAATTAAAATTTATGGTTAAAAATTAAAAATTTACCTTTTTCTACTAAAATTCCACTTTTTTCATTCCCATCTAAAATATATCATTTTTAATATTTCAATTAACCCTATGATCTCCAGATTAAAATTAAATTTTCCTTGTTAAAATGATTAGGTCTTAATTGATATGATCAAATAAATCATCTTATTAAATTCAAAAGGGATTATTTTTTTCAATTAAAAATTTTTTAATTCGCCATTGAATTACCATAAAAACTATAAAAAAGAAATATTAATCAATATTGATAGTGGAATAATTTAGTTTCTATAAAAATCAACACTTTTTTTTTGACTGATTGACCATGATATGATCATATAATTGATGTTATCAACATTTATTACGGATCACTTTCATCAATTGTATATTTACTAATTCGCCACTAAATCATAGTCAAACCAAAATAAAAAGTTAATTAATCTAGCTTAATATTTGAATAATGGTGATACTAACAAAAACATTTCAAATTTTTAACATGATCAACCAATGAGTGATCATAGATGATGAGGATTTTTTTATAACAAAAATTTTTTGTCGTGAATTTTTTTTTATTTAACTCTTCACAGTCTTCTGATTTGCCATAACATTTAAATAACTCTTCAGATATTATATTATCTAAGAAACTTTACTAATAACTTCAAAAAAAAGTAAAAACTCAAATTTTATAAAATTTTAGTTAAAAAAGTTGGAGGAATAAAAAATGGCTAAAAAGAAACATTCTTTCGCATGGAGCCCAATTCGCCGATTAATGAAGCAACAGGGCGCTAGCATTGTAGCTCGAAATGCAGTAGATTTATTAATTGATCATTTAGAAAAGACTGCTACTGCTTTAACTGAACAAGCAAGAACCTTTACAATGCATGCTAATCGGAAGAAAATAACTAAGAACGATTTGCTCCTGTCAATTAAATACAAATAAAAAAGTTTTTGGGCTAATCACAATTTTAAATTTTTTTCTTTTTTTCTTTTAATTTTATTAGATATTTTCTTTTATTTGTCTAGTTTTCTTTAACCTGAATGCGATCTCCTATTTTATAAAAATTGAAATCTCCTCCAGTAACCCAAATAATAGGCTGAATTTTCCTCCAATCAAGTATGATATCTCCGTCCTCTTCAGTTGTATATTGATAATTAACATATGATTTAACAACTCTTCCAATTATTCCCTCATTGCGTTCATAATCTAGTATTTCGTGTACTTCACATTCTATATTTACAGGACATTCTCGTATCATTGGAGCTGTTTTTAACTCTCCATAAAAATTGTCAAACATGGAGCTTTTATCAATATCTCGACCAGATTTATT
>JBHLRA010000121.1:0-9480 GCA_048883045.1 Candidatus Thorarchaeota archaeon
ATGAACAAAAATCAAAATCTGATAAAGTGCTTATTGAATACCTAAATGCACTTGAGGAAACATATATGAAATTAAAGGAAAAAGAAAAATAGCAAAAAAATCTCTACTTTTTTTTATTATTTTAACAATTTTATTTTTTATTTTTTTATAAATCCATACTCGAGCAGAGCATTCATCAAATAACTTTCAGCTAATGGTTTTTTATTTGAATCATTATTTAGGATTTATTATTTACAATCTTCAGCTTTCTGGAGATTAATTTTTATAAATGCTTTTTCTTGTAGATTTCGTGGTTCTGATTTCACTGATCGATTTACTTGATGTAGATGTTTCATAGCATCATTTTTTCCAAGTTTGATGTTTTCGATGAGTTCTTCTTTACTAAAACCGCCAGAAATCACGAGTGCTGTTTGAAAAGCTTGGCCTGGCTCTAAAGTCATAAATTCAATTTGTAACGCAGATAGTAACTCTCCTTTTCCCTCATATAATGTATTAGAAAGATTCATTCTCTTTTGATCGATTTTGAAATCTTTTGTTAAACATGATTCATAATTAGTTGATTTAGAAATGGGAGAAAATCCTCCGTATAAACCAGTATCATCGTATTGGTAGATTATATCATTTTCTTCATCATAACCAGACATATCATCATCATAACCCATGAGACCATTAATATCAAAATCAAAGACAAAGTACATCGAAAAATCCTTCAAATCGAAGTCAGAAATGTTTTTTATAGTAAAAAAAGTACTAACATAAGGTACTTTAGGTGGATTGAAAATATCTTTGTAAACACGTACAAATTGTTTCTTCTTTAAAGATATCAAGTTTGTTTTTTGTTCTTGAGAGATTTTTTTGAGATACTCTGATATATTGAAATCTAAAGTAATTCGACTAATTGCTATCCCTGTTCGAGTATTAATCATATTATATATCGGTGTAGGTTCTATATTTCTTAGAACAACCGGAATTGATCCAATTTTTTTCCCTTCTAGTGTAAAGCTGAACCAAGGACCAGTAAACTCTTGTTCACTTAGATAAATAAGATATTTTTCCTTGTAAGTCAGTTCCTTAATTGAAAATCCCATGACATATCCGCGGGTATTTCACATAGCAAGTACATCATGCCATTTAATTTTAAGAACTATTTTTTTTTAACCTCCCTTTAAAAATTTTTAATTATTTATTAAATTTTATACAAATCTTATTACTAGTATAAAGAAAAGGAGATTTCATAAATAAGTTAGCATCTCAAGAATTAAAGAGTCTCGACTACTCTGTAGGCAATGTATAAGAAGGCATCATTAACATTCTCACCTGTTAATGCTGAAGTTAGAATATAATGGAAATTATAATCTTTTGCGACTTCCTTTATCTGTTCTTCACTTATAACAATTTCTTCGAATAAATCAGATTTATTTCCAACTATAATAGTAGGGATATTATGCTGTACAGATTTTTGAATATCATTATACCACTTCTCAACACTATGTAAATGATCTGTCCGAGTTCTATCAAGCACTATTAAAGCTGCAGTAGCACCGTTATAAAATTGTGTTCTATTCAAATTAAATTGTTGTTGACTTCCAATATCCCATATGATAAAGTTCATCTTAGTGTTTTCACTTAGATTTACTGTTTTTTTACTTATTTGGACGCCCAACGTGGAGATATAATCTGACTCAAATTTATTTTCTACAAATCTTCTTATTAAAGAAGTTTTTCCCACTTTATAATCTCCACACATAATTAATTTATTCGAATATTCTCCTTCTAAGGTTGGAAGATGGCCTTCTCGGGTTTTTGATAAAGCCTTTATTATTTCAGGAATTTTTGAAGATATATCTTGAATGCCATCTAGTACCATTTCTATTTTTGCAGCAATATGTTCTCCAAAAACCCTTAATTCAATGTCAGAAACTGATTGATCGGAGACTGTAGTTAATATAGATTGTGGACCTTTTGAACAAAATGCGAATTTCTTATCTCCTGTTTCTGTGATATTGAAAAAACTGCCGGTACTTCCAAATTCAGTTTTTATTCTGTCTATATAAGTGTCAAGTATCGAGGATAGAGCCCCAATTATCACGTCTGATTCCTCTTCATTTTCTTGTTTAGATTCAGATGCGATTATAAAACCATTTCGATCACATATCGCCACACCTAAAATCCCATCCACTTCATTAAAGTAATTAAAAATAATCTCTTTGAGAAGTTTACTACTGGGAAGCTTTTCCATGGATAGTCAATTTTTAATTTTAATTTAATAATATTATGTTAGAAATATAAATATGAGTATTTAGGTATTACGTAAAGTCATATTTGCAGCCACATACACATGCTATATTATTTTATATTATTTTTTTTTCTTTATCTAATCATGATAGAAACTTCATCAGATCCAGATATAATCAAGTATGAGGAAAATATTGCTAAAATCTTAGACAGAGCAGTTAAACTCTTTAGAAAGACAAATCTTGAAGAACTCGCAGATAAATGGGACAGAATTCTAAAAACTTATAGCTCTAAAAAAAATGTTCACTAAAGTAGTCACTTCGAAATTAGCTATTTAAAGAATTTAAATAATCCATTATATATTTTTGAGCTTTCTCCGAAACCTGATACAAATCAAAAACTAAAAAATCAACTTGTCTTTGGAGATCTTCTATTTCTTCTTCTTCTATAAAATTTTTTACATATTCTATTAATTTTATAGCTTTTTCTTTTTGTATATCAGAAGAAGGGACGACAATTGGTAATTCTTTTATTTTCTCAATTAAAATTCTAGGAAATAACTTTTTATATGAACCAAAGGATTTAATGAAGAAATAAGATAATAATGCGGAATTAATGAGCCCTAATAAGTAGAAATTGTTAAACTCAGGTAAGGGGGATTTCTGAATTTTTAAATTATAAAACGACTGAGAGGTTAAGGATAATTTATCATCATATGTTGCACAAATTCTACCATTTTGGCTAATTTGTCGTATTATAATACGATCTTTATAGTTTGAAAGATCTTTATAACTTATTCCACTTTTTGATGTATCTATATATTTATAATTTGTTTTATGATAACGTTGTATTGAGTATAAATATAACTTAAAATCACTTCTCGTAGAATGGGGTGGTATTGTATCATGGATTATTTTTTCAACTTTCTGTGCATCTAAGGGCGATTTACACCGTGGGCATTTAAATAATTTCTTAGGAATTGGTATATATCTATTACATTTTTCGCAAAAAACTGTCTCTCCTGCTTTAGTTAATTCAACTCCTCTACTCAGATTATACTGAATACCATATTTTTCATTGAGGTCCTTAAGTTTAGGAGCATTTATATTTAAATTCTTAAGAATCAAGGTATCTTTATTATTTAAATGTATTAAAAATTTGTAGTCCCATGTTTCAATTTTCTTTTGAGGAATGAATCTTTCTTGTTGGTTTGAAAGTTTGATTTTCATTTGGTTTCTATTCCTTTCTAATGCATCCTTTTCTTTTTCTAAGATGATAATTATATTTGAAACAGTGACATCATTAAATTTAGGGCCAGTATAATAAATTTCTTTGATTTTAGAGGTATTGTAAATATATTTTCTGATATTAGACCGATAAGAGAGAGCTAATAATGAATCTGGAAGAATATAGCCAAATAAACCTCCATTATTTAATAATTTTAATCCAAGTTCAATAAAAATCTGATAATAATCATATTGACCACTAGCTGTTTCAAAATCACGATTTTCAATAATTTCTCTTCGATTTCTTGGAATGTCCCTAATAAATAAATATGGAGGATTTCCTACAACATAATTATACTTAATTTTAGCATCAATAGTTAAGGAATCATTATTAATAATATTGAATAAAGGTAATTTATAATTGGGATTGGATTTTTGAATATGCTTTAAAATTTCAAATAATACAATATGAATATTAACTTGACATAAAATACATGCAATTCGATTAGTGTCTATCCCGTAAATATTATCCTTAATACTTGAAATAAGTATTTTGGCTTCATCAATCGCTAATTCTGAAATAGTATCACAATTATTAATTTTTAGACATCGATTAACCATTCTTCTAATAGCTTTAATAATAAAACTCCCTGATCCACAACTTATATCAATTAATTTCTTAGTTTCAATCTCTCTGGAGTCAGTATACCCTACTCCATCTAAAATGTAATCAACTACGTCGTTAGGGGTGTAAAATTCACCTAGTTTTTTCCTTTCTTTATGATCCCGCATATTTTCATATAGACCAATAACAATATCATCATTTAAATAAGTCTTATTTAAACAACTTAGATCTCTAAGAACTTTGTTTAGAAAAATCTCTTCATTTTGATTATCCTTAACTTCCTTATAAAAACTCTTTAAATCTCGAATGATACCATTATCCAGATAATCAATGAATTCTTGCATATAAAACTGTAAATTGAAACTCTTTTTTAAAATTAAATCATTAGAGTATTTCTTTTTTTTTATTTGTAATTTAATAGTGGTAATTATATATTGACATGTTCTTATTAATTTGAATATTTAAGAAATTCTAAAATATAACAAATTTATATACTATTGAACTATTAGTTTTTTGTTAGTGAAAAAGAAATTCATGAATGAATGATGATAATCGACATTTTTCTAATCATAACTTCAATTATTATATCCATGATTGCAATTACTTTTCTTTTTCTTAATCGAAAAAATTTTGGCAGTAAAGCCATTATCTTTTTTAATGGGTCACTCTATGTAACATTGGGCGTTTTCTTTTTCACATTTTTCTTTTTATCCTCAGATATATTTTTCTCAGAAGATTTTGCTCTCATTTTTTGGGATACATCGATTATTTCTTGGGGATTTTCTGTTAGTATGTTATGTATCATTCATAAATATATTATCAATTATGAAAAAAAAGCAATTTTATCAACTCTTACATATTCATTCATATTTGGAATAATTTTAGGTTTGAGTTTCATTCCAGATTCATTTAGTATTCAACTGAGAAGCGGTATTTATAGTTTTATTTTTAAAAATTTAATTCTTTTATCCATTATTTTGGTATATAATATCATAATAATAGGAGTCATGAACTATAATCTCATTAAATTTTTTACCAGAATTAGAAATACAACATCAAAAAAGATGATAATTGCTCTGACTCTGGAATTTTCTATAATTATAGTTATTTATTCATTTTATATCTTGACTCGTTTAATTTTGCTTAAATATCTTTATTCTGGATTTTATTTAATAGGTGCGTGCTTTGCTTCCTATTATTTAATTAAAAACCCCTTTCTTTTTATCGAACTTACAAATAGGATATATGATTTTATTATATTCCATAGGAGTGGGATTTTATTATATTCTTATAATTTTGAAACTGGCGAAGAAACTGATGAATCTCTGTTAAAAGGGTCCATTCTAATAGGTATTAACCATATTCTTTCGAATTTAATTAATAAAAAAGATCAATTAGGTCTTATAAAGATGCAGAATAGAGATATAATTCTTGAATATGACAACAATCATGGTTACGCCCTATTATTAACTACTAATCATAAAAATACATTCATCGATAATGCTGTTAATAAATTTATGAAGAAATTCACAGAATCAAATAAAGAAAAATTGCAGAGCTTAAATGGGCTTATTGATATTTCAGAATTTAGAAATGCAAAAGATATAATCATAGAATTTTTTGAACCCTATGTTATTAAAGATTAAAATTTTTAAAACTTATCTCCACCTAGTAGAATAATTTTGCAACAAATCTAAGGAATAATCCCCCAAAATATCAATAATAAAATAAAATTATATTTATAACCATATGTTCTATTATCCATAAGATCATTCAATTTTGTCTAATAGAAATCAAATAATAAATAACATAAGAAAAACAAATAATTCAATTTAAAAAATTAAAGATTTTGTATGATATTTTTAGTTGTTTTAATTATCGGATATATTTTCATATTTTCTGTAGGGTTATACACTTTATTTTGTATTTATAAGCATCCTGCAAACTTTGGAGTAAAATTGACATATATTTTAAATTGCATAACAATTTTCATTACAATATTTATATATTCGACTCTTTTCGTTGTTTCGGTAATATTTTATTTTTCTAATAGTTTGAATGTATTACTATGGAAACTTTCTCTTATTACTAGTTTTATTGGATTAATGTTATTATCTTTAATCTACACTTTTTTAAAAGAATTTAGGAGGATTCCATATTTTCCCTTTTTATATTTTACAATACTTTTTGGATTGCTAATTGGTTCATTTTTTACACCTGATTCAGTTAATATAATCGTAAATTCCACTTCTAATTTAATAATAGAACCATCACAATTAAACTACACATTTAGTCCTTTAACTGGATTTATTATTATTTTATTTCAGTTTTCTTTTGTTTTTTACTTTCTTTCACTTTCTTATATGATTTACAAAAGAGCAAGGAAAAAGGAAACAGTAAAAGCTTTAATTATCAATACCAGTATTTTTGTTCTACCCATACTAATGTATTTTTTATACATTATATATCAAATACATATTTTTAGAGAATTACACATTATCTTATTATGGTTCAATATCCTTACAATGAGTTATGTATTAATTAAAAAACCTGAGATGTTATTAGAGCTTACTAATAAGATTTATTACATCAATATCTACCATAAATCGGGCATTTTATTATATTCTTACAAATTTAGCACTCCAACTAATGAAATTGATTCAACTATATGGGGAAATATTCTTATTGGAATTAATCATATCCTCTCTGAATTCGTTGATACAAAAGATCAAATTGAAGTACTTCAAACTGATACTTCTGATATAATAGTGAATTATGATGAAATTGGGTTTGCAGTTGTTCTAATCACAATTCGCAAAAATGAAATATTAAAGAAACTCATGGAAAGCTTCACTTTAGAATTCAAGAGTAAATTTAAAAATGAATTAAATGAAATTCAAGATTTAAATAAACTAATTAACGTTTCTGAATTCAAAGAGACAAAAGATATTGTAGAAAAAATTTTCCAGATGTATCTTTGAGATTTTTTCTCATCAAAATTGGACTACATAAGTCTTTTATGAATTATATATCTTAACTTTATTAACATTTCAAGATTATTATTTTAAAAACAAACTTGGTGTTCGGAAAAAATTGTCGTTAAAATTCTGTCCTAAATGTGGGAGTGAATTAGAGCCAAATAGCAGATACTGTGTTTCTTGTGGAGCAGATTTAGCTACAAGAAAAGAAGTTGTAGATACAAAAACTTATGAAGACGTTACAAAAAATAAGGTGGAAGGAACAGCAAAGATTTCTCCAAAGAATGTCGAATATGCAGATTTTTGGCCAAGATTAATAGCATTAATTATTGATGGTATTATTATTGGTATAATAGGCTCCAGTTTGTCATGGATATTCTTTACACCTTGGGTACCATTTAATATCTTTGATCCGTTTGGAGGATGGTGGTACGTGAGTTTTCCATTTGATTGGGTAATTGGGTTCATTTACTTTTGGGCAACGGATAACTATAATAATGGACAATCAGTTGGGAAAATGGCAATGAATTTGAGAACCGTTGACGCAAATACTCTTGGACCTGCTCCATCTGGGAATTATGCCGTAAATAATATTCTAAAACCTTCGGGCTTGATAATATTAGATTTCATTATTGGTATCTTAAAAGGTTCTGGGGAAAAAAATCAATATCGGATAATGCAACATATATCAGAAACAGCTGTAATAAGGACAAAATAGAGATCTGTTCAATTCATAATTAGAAAATTTTTATTTCCTTTTTCTTTCTTTTAATTCATTAGAAAACTATTACTATCTAAAGATTTATAAGGTTAAATTTTTATGAATAACCCGAGGTAATGAAAATGGAAGTATTAGAATATCCCCAAGACACTGCGTGGGCAGAAGATTGGGGAGTTATAGTTGGAATTTTTGATACAATTGATTATTTAAAATCATTATTCAAAAAGTTAGATGTTCCTTATTTAAGGGAAATACAACAGAAAATGCTTATTCTTAACCTTGAGAAATATGCTTGGTCTTTACAAAATTATATAATTGAGAAATATTCAAAATAGTTTTCTTCCTTCTCTAATTCAATTTTTTATAAATAAAATTTAATAATCAAGAAAATATCAATATTTCATACTTTTTAGTCTAATTTTATTACTTAATTTTTAATAGAAGATAGAATAATTATTACAAAATCTAAATTTAAAAATAAAATGAATTTGGAGATTTGCTTATGAGTAGAATTATATTTAGTAAGAAGCAAAAGTGGAGTTTTGGTATGGGAAGTTTCGCACAATGGTTTCTAAATTCTGCATTCAATACTTGGGTTCTCTCTTTTTATTTTGTAGCAGTTGGTTTGGATATTACTTTAATAATGCTTGCATTTGTTCTTTGGACAATCTGGAACGCTTTCAACGATCCTCTTATAGGATATTTGTCTGACAGAACACGGACGCGTATTGGTCGCAGGAAGCCATTTATAATATTGGGATCAATTCCCATATTAATAATTGAAATCATTGTATGGCTCCCACCAGCAGGTAATCAAATAATACAGTTTATATATCTCTTAATAATTCTGATTTGTTTTGATACATTCTACACTATGGTTACCCTATTTGATTCACTTTTTCCAGAGCTATATACATCAGTAGAAGAACGTGCCGAAGTAAATACTATTAAACAGATTCTCGCAACTATTGGGCTCATACTTGCTTTTTTAATACCTGGTTTATTTATAGGTGAAACTTTATCTGATCCAAGTGGATATCCTATTAATGGTATAGTAACTTCTATTATTGTGGGATTATCTCTAGTTGTGTCTATCAAATGGGGTGTTGTTGAGAAAGAAGAGTTTAGATTAGATCACAAACACGAATTCTCTTTCTTTAGGGGTATGAGATATACATTGAGCAATAAGGGATTTATTCTTTATACAATTATATTCTTCTTATATGAGTATATTTTATTATTATACGCATCGGTTATTCCTCTATGGGGTGAATTTGTGCTATTGGTTACGAGTACAATTGAGACTTCACTGTTATTAGGGTCAATCTTTATTGTTGGCATTATTTCGGTAATTCTTTGGAGATATCTTGATGTAAAATTGGGTAGTCGGAAATCCTATGCGATAGCAATGATATTATTTGCAGTAGCAATTTTACCGCTACTATTTGTTTCTGATTATATAACAGCACTATTAACAGTTTCCACTGCAGGTATAGGATTTGGGGGCATGCTTTACTTTGTGTATCTTATTATTGCTGATGTAATTGATGAGGATGAATTAAAAACAGGTGTAAGGCGTGAAGGTACATTTTTTGGAGTAACTAATTTCTTTATGCGACTTGCGATGGTTTTTTCTGTACTTTCAGTTTCACTTGTATTTGTTTCTACAGGTTGGGAAACATGGACTCCTGATCC
>JBHLRA010000122.1:0-9306 GCA_048883045.1 Candidatus Thorarchaeota archaeon
AGTTGGTATGATATCCCTAATTCGATTTTAGTCACTTCTACTACTGATACTTTTTCATGGTATTGGCGAGACAATACTAACGCTGATGGTTTTGCCGGATCATGGTTTTTTCATCAATTTTGGAATCAATTAAATGAAAATAAGACAATAGGACAAGCTTTTAATTTTTCAAAAGATTTCATACCTTCAGGACAGTGGAGGTCAATATTTGAAATCCAGACACCCCTAATCTATGATCCTTTAGGGATTAAGGATATTTGGAGTTTTAATAGTACAATTCAATTATAATCTCCTTTTTTTTTTATAATTCCTAAGAAGTTAATTTGGTTATATAATATTAAATTGAAAAGTCATTTTAAAACAAATGATAAATAATTCCCTCAAGTTTAAATTATGTGAAGTTTATTCTAATTTAAAATAAAATCAATGAAAAATCATAATGAAAATAGTGTCTAAGGATTCTATAAGAAAAAATATAACTAGAAAAGTTATTATTCTAACACTATTTTTAGCGATACAATTTTCTCTTATTAACAGTAATTCAGGTTATCTAACAGAAGGGAATAGTAATTTGGGCGTTAAAAGTATATTTTCAATGGCCCAAGACCCTATTAATGATACTACAGGACCTATTATTGTTTTTATTCAACCTGCTGAAAATATTACAATAATTAGACAATATTCTTACAATTTTGTTGTTAATATTACTGATGATAATCCACCTTTATTTGGAAACGTTACTATTCAAATTTCCAATCAAAGTAGCTTCTTATTTAATAGTTCAATGAATTTCGATGGAGGAAAACAATGGAGTTATAATTGGGATAATATTAGTCAATATCCAAACTACGAGATTTATAAAGTTAAAATCTGGGCAAAAGATTCTTCACCAAATAAAAATTATAATTGGTCAGAAGAAATTTATATATCTATAAGCATATCAACTGGGCCGTCATTCATACAATTTTTAATTTATATTGTGGTAGTTTCAGCCATTTTTTCTTTAATAGTTGTGTATATGAATAAAAAAGCAAGGTATAGAACACCAAGAAAAAAAAAGAAAAAATCTCAAGATATTGATGACTAATCATTTCAAATTCAAATCTCTATTCTGACATTTTTGTTTCCACAAAAAATAAATGTATATATTTTCATTAATAACAAAAAAAAGTATAATCACTCACGAGAATTGTTTAATTTTGCTTAATGTGGAAGAGAAGTCTGCTTATCCATATATAACAACATTCAAAAAAGAACCATTTAATTCTTTTATTAGAGTTAAGAAAAAAGAGATCAACAATTTTTATTATAGTGAATATGAAAAACTGATTAAATTCTTCCAGCATTATAATCAAAACTTATTCAATGACCCTAACTTAGATTTAGAGACTATTTTTTGGTTTCTTTTACTAAGGAAATATCTTAAGGAAGAAAAATCATTCAATAAAGATGAGATCTTTAACTTTATAAAAAAATGTGAATGCCGTCAATACGATCAAGTAGGATTCAAACCCTCTCCTTATTCTGAAAAGCTTCCTGATATATATTCCACTTATTTAGCCCTGTCATGTCTAATAAATCTGGGAGTATTGAATCAGTATCTTTTTTCTGAAGATCAGGATGAAATTAAAGGAGGAATTAAAAATTTTGTTTTTGCCCATAAGAAAGGTAATCATTTTCTACACTGTCAAGACAAAGAATGTAATATTGATAAAGATATCCCCTCCGCTCGAACTTTATATTATGTGTTAGAAATTTTTTCAATTCTTAATATTGATGTTCGTATTAATAGAGATCAATTTCGTAATTATTTAGGGGAGAAAAAGAGAAGTTCTTCATTAATTTTTAGATTTCTTTGTTTAAAATATTTAGATATTGAATCAGAAGTAAAAGATAAAGAATTGCAGTCCATTCAAGAACTTCAGAAAGAAAATGGTGGTTTTAGTTTTAATCAAATCAATGATATTGAAATTACTTTTTGGATAGTTTATGTTCTTGAATTATATTCTTGGATGTTAGACTATAATCCTGCAGGTGTCTTTTCTTACATAAATACAAATTTAAAATTAATTTTAAATGATCATACAAATTGGACTTCTGAAAAGTTAAACGATACAGCAAAGTTAGTAATCCTTCTGTCTTTAATTTGGACGAAGTTTATTGAAGAAATAGAAAGGTTGCTTTTCAAACAATTGGAAAAGGACCAATTTTTTGATATAAATCAGCTAAAGACCACTTTTGGTTTAGAAGAACACACTGATGAACTTATTTCATATATTAATCTTAACTATAATTTTAATTTACAAATTGTAAACAATGAGATTGAATTCAGAAATTTTATAAATGATTATAGTTATGGAAAAAAAACTTTCTTTCAAAATTTTTATAATAAGTTACTAATCAATAGTATAGTTTCTCTTACTGATCTCTTTAAACAATATCAAGCTCTTCGCAATGAAAATCTGAATTTAAAAGAAGAAATCTTTCCTATTATTAGAGAAATGGTTGAGAGAAGATTTTTTAATGGAAATATACGAACGAAAAAAGTATTTTTAGGATTTAAAACAAAATACTTTTTCTATCTAAATTATCTTTTCAAAAAAATAATCATTTCTGACATGAATTTAGATGTAGAAAGAATATTTGAGGAAAAAGAGAGATTGGAAGATATCAGAAATGATATTTATAATATGACTTTAAAATTAGATGATGTCACTTCACAGATTCGAGAGGAAATAGAAAGTTATCTTCTAATTAATGAAATTGATTATGCAAAGGAGAGATTAAAATTTGTTATAAGAAATGCTTTAATGGAGGCTGATTTTTTAAATGAGAACATTGAAAATTCATTTTATGAAGAATTTAACTATATAAATCTAAAGGCTAGCTTAGGTTCAGAAATTCACAATTGGAACATAATTTATTCGGTTTTACAGAAAAGATTAACTGAAGTGGAATCATATTTGAAAAGCAAGATTCAGGAAAAGGAAGAAGTTCGAAATCTTGATAATCTATTAGAAAATCTCACAGAAAAAATAAATGTTATCGATGAGGATTTAAATAAAAAAATAGATTCTTTCAGAAAGAACTTCTGTGAAATCCTTGAAAAAAAATATGATAAGGAAAATATCGATTTATTAATGTATGATTTGGATCTAATTTCACAAAATGTAAGGAAATATGATAAAATAATTTATAAAGTCTCTCAACAGGTTACCACTAAAGAAAGAAAAGTGGTTAAGAAACACAAGAGAGTAATAGATAATTGGATAAGAATTAAACAAAAATTCGATGAAGTTTTTAATTATTATACCGATGGTTTCCAATTTTTTAACATTACCCTGCAAAAGGTTGAAGAGATAAATAATAGAATACAAACGGATATAATAAAAATTGAAGATAAAGCTAAGAGTAAAATTTTGGAAAACAAATTTCAGGATGCTTTCAACATAACCAAAAAAGAATACGATTTTATCCTGAATGAAAAGCTAAATGATATTAAAGAACTCAAATCAATAATTAAGCAAGAAACCAAAAGAAAAAATAAACTCTACTTACTATATCGTCATCTTCAAGAAAATTTAGAAAGTCTTGAAGCTAAGATAATTGAATTGATTGCTAGCCATGTAAAAATTCTAAAAAATAAAATTACTGAAGAGAGAAAAAGAGCAAGAAGCGAAGATTTTGATAATTTTATCTCTCGGGAGATTTTTGACCTTAAATCCGAACTAAATACCTCTAAAAAAAGGTTAGAACAATCTGCTAATTTAAAAATTGAAGATATAATTAAAGAATTTGATACACTTGAATCCATTTTTAATAAAAAAGATAGTATATATCAAAAAAAGTTAAATGAGTGTGTTAAACAGATAGAAAATTTTCAAGAAGAGTCTGAATTAAGTTCTATTCAATGGCAAAAGTTCAAAAATAATTTTATAAATGAAATTTCACACTTGAAAGATGAATTCATTAACAATATCATTTCTAATAAAATAAATTCAATAGCTATTGAGAAAAGAACCAATAATATCAAATTAGACGATTTAAAAAAAGAAGTTAAATTATCCTGTAAAATTCTAATAAATAAATTAAAGAATATGATAGATATCTCTAAGATTAATGCGGAACTTGACGAAAAGGAAAAAATGATATTGGTTTACACAGAATACTATTATTTAAATAAAGAACTCAAGAATTATATCGAAAATAATTTATTAAAACTAAATAGGGAACGAATTGGAAAGATTTTAGCTTTATATGACTCAAGCATTAGGAATAGAACACTGAATATAAATATGTTAGAACTTCAAAATAGAATCAAAGATTTAAAAATTTTTAAAGATATTCTACCAAAAAAATTCTATGATAAAGTAAAAGAACTTAAAATAAATCAAGAACGAGAAGAATTCCTTGAGACTAAAAAATATTTTGAATCAACTTTAGAAAATGAAAGAAATGCCATTAGTAAGATAAAAAGAAACTTAAAAAAATTTAATAAGACCTATTCTTTCATTGAACAACAATTTAATTCTCTGAATTTTGAATTAAGGGAATATAGTTCTAAAGTTCTAAAAAAAACCGAAGATTATGAGAATTATATTAAAATTCAAGAAACTTTTGAACATAAAAAGCAAAATTTTAAGGAGATCCTAAGACAATCTCAAGAAAAAATCGAAGATAAAATAAATACTTTATTACATGAATCAGATGATTCAGCTCAACTTATACCTGAAATTAGAGAAGTCTATGTAAAAGTTAAAAATAATTTTTTTAATGATTACAACAACAAAATACAAAAAATTAGTGATCAGCTTATTTCAATGAAAAATGAATCATTCCGTGAACAATTATTAACGCTTATAAATAAAAATAAGATATATTTAAGTCAATTACTTGGAAATTTAGAAAGAAAAGTAGAAGACAATTTAGAAATTAAAGAATTTAAAAAAAGTAATATCTTGATTCAAAAAAGAGCTAAAACAATTGAATCGGAAATTAAGGAGATTAAAAAGGGTGTAGAGACGAAGATCAAAGATTTTTCTAAACAATCTAAGAATTTTAATCAGATTTCCAAATTTATACTAGAAGATTTTAATAAATTTATTGATGAATATTTTGAGATTTTAATTGAAAAAGTTAAAGCGTTGGAGCGTATAATATTAAAATCATACATAGATATGACTATTAAGGCCGTAGCTAATGAATATTTGACAGTAGGTTTTTTAAACAATGAATTAAAAATAAAGAAGCAGAATATTCAAGACCACCTAATTTTTCTAATTAGTGCTGGGGATTTGAAGGGAAAATATAATCCGATAATATCGATTTATTATGAGAATCCAGAAGTTTTAGATGAAATTGATGAATCTGAATTAGAAGTAATTAAAAGTACAAATTATAAAGTAAATATGATGTTAAGACATCTTAAAAATTTCGCAAGTCAGTATGGAAGCATTATTGCTTTCTTTGCATCGATTGTTACTATTTCATATTATTTATTCCTTTTTAGTGGAAGTAATCCCGCAATATTTGCAATTCCGGCGATTTTAGTTACTATAATTCTAGTTTTCTATTTTTTAAGAAAAGGAAAAGATGAAAAAATATCATAATATTTGATTTTTTCTTACAACAATTCTATAACATCTTAAATTTATTAATATTTAATCATAATCCATAACAAAATGGACACTATTATCTAATATTTTAAGATATCCTAAAAAACATGCTTGATCGAAATGAATTTTAAACTTTCTGTCAACAATATCTTCCTCTCGGGCTAGTTCTTGAAATTTTTCGTAATTTAATACTCCATTTATTCCATAAGTTTTTACAATCGTTATCAATGATTTTATATGTTTATTTAAATAAACTTTCTGTTCTGTTGGTTTCCTGAATCCTTTTTTCTTCAGTCTTACTATTTTTTCTTTTAAGAAGGGTTTATTAAATTTTATTAAATCTGAGTAGAATGTTATACCACTGTCTCTGAGATTTTGATATTCATCGCTATTACAAAAATTATCTATCTGTGTAATAATCTCTTCAATAGAACGATTTGCTAAATATTCTTTTTCTAATTCGCTTCTTTCTCTAAAGTTTTTAATAATCTTTGAGTCTAAAGTTTGATTTTTTTGTATAGAAAAATCAATTTTTTCGCGTTTTAAAAAGTTATTTAAGAAAAGTTTCTTAGAATCCTCTAAAACGGAGTTCATTGAATGTTCTTTCCTTCTCGCAACAATATAAAATGGTATATCAACAGTTTCTTCAGTAACAAGAATATAACATCTTCCTGGGGCATATCTGCCTGTTCTTCCTCGCCTTTGGATTAATCTAATTTCTGAAGGGACTGGTTCGAAAAAGATAATTGCATCGACATTGGGGATATCTAATCCTTCCTCAGCTACACTTGTAGCAATTAATATATTTATTTCTCCTTCTCTAAATTTTTTTAATATCTCTATCTGTAGTTTTTGGGGAAATCCATAATCCTCTTTTTTACTAGCTTGACCAATGAATTTTTCAACTTCGAGTACTTCATTAAATTCTTTTTGTAGCATATTCTTAAGATATTCTGCCATTTCTCTATATTGTGTGAAGATTAGAATTTTTTTATTGTTAAATTCTTCAATTTCCTCTTTAATAATAGTAGTTATTTTTTTTAATTTAGGATGAGAGAGATAAGTCTGTCCCTGATTTTCAATAACCGATGTAATGTGATTAAAATGTTCTGAATTTATAATTCTTTTAGCAGATAAGATATCTTCGTTCGCTTTATATCTAATTTTATCTAAAAAGGATTCAAAGAGAGAAATATCTTGTGTTTCTAATAAATCTTTGGCATGAAGTATAGATATACAACTTGAGCAATAAGAATACACAGAAGGGATATCAAGTTGGTGTTCTTTAACTATATCAATAATCTTAGGAGATTTGTAGTATAATAAACCGATATATTGTTCTTCAGATATACTACATTCATTTCCCTTTTCGTAATGTAAGGATAATGTTAAATCTCGTGAGATCCCCAAAAAATCTAATTTTGAATAGAAAGGTTTATTTGGGGGAATTAGGTTATTTTTTATAAAAAATCTTAAATATTTCTCAAATAAATTATACCATACAGCACTTAATTCCCTCAAATTTATTGGTAAATCAATTAAATGAATATAAGTATCAATATCATAAATATAATCTTTTACATCTTTATCCTGATAAGTTTTAAAAATAACATTTTCTATATATAAGTTGTTACATATCTCCTGAATGCGCTCAAAATCCTTACCTGGTGAAGCAGTTAATCCAAGAATTAATGGATCCGTACAACCTTTAATATATTCTTCTGAAATGAAATTATAAGCATAATTTCCTTTCGTTTTGTGAGCTTCATCAAAAATGATTAATGATACTTGATTCAATTTATATCTACCTCTCATAAGATCATTCTTAATCACTTGAGGTGTAGAAACTATAATTTTCGAGTTCCTAAATGATAAAATTCTTTTTTCTGGAGGAATTTTTCCTGTGAATGAAGCAATTTCTTCTGAGTCAATGTCAAGAAATCTCTCACAGGAATCTCTATGTTGTGAAACCAACGGTCGTGTAGGAGCAAGAATGATAATTTTTGATCTTGGATATTTATATAAACAATTAGATATTAATAAGATACCAATTATAGTTTTTCCTAAACCTGTAGGTAAAACTACTAAGGAATTCTTATTTTTACAGCTGGTAACAATATTTTTTTGATACTTTCTCCAAATAACTTGGTTTTTCTTTAAGAAAGGCCCATTAAAATATTGCCTAAGCTCTTTATGCATATTAAGAATAACTGCAGATTAATTACTTTTAAAAATAATATCGCTGTAAGATTTTTATAATATTAAATTAACTCCTTACTAATAGAATCTAGTTATTAATTGAGAAATAAGCATAAAAATTTCCATTTAGCAAAACATCTGAAAACTCTAATCCTTCCCTATAGGAAAAAATAGTATGTTATTTTTTGTTTCTTTTCTTTTTATTAAATTCTTCTCTTCTAACATTTTTAAAGTTAATACAATCCATCCACGAGCAACTTGATGAAGAAATCTACTATCTTGAGGATATATAGTTTTAACTATATCCTTTGGTGAAATTCCATTAATATAATTATCATAAATAATATTTAATACTTGTTCTTCTCTCTCTTTTCTATGCAATAATATTTCAGCTATTCTCTCTTTAGGTTTTTCTATAGGACTTCCATGAGCTGCTAGGATTAGCTTAAGATTTGGTAATTTTTGAATATCTTCGATTGATTTTATATAATCTACTATATTACAATTTGGAGGGCCAAGCCAAGTGGTTATAGACCTTAAAATATTATCTCCTGAAAATAAAATACCTTTTTCTTCATTATAAAGAGAAATGTGGTCTAAAGCATGTCCCGGTGATGGAAATATTTTCCAAGATTCACCATTTATCATTATTTCCGAATTAGAATCAAGAATTATATCTGGATCATCTATATAAGAAACACCATAGATACGTTGATAAAACATTTTTGACCCAACATTTCTAAGAACATTTAAAATTTTTCTGGATACGTTTTTTTTCACCCTAAAATAATCTTCATAAGCATCTGTTTCAAAGCTTTTCATGAAACTCTTCTTATTTTTAATAATTTCAGCGCTTCTTTTAGTAAGAGACACTTTTATTCCCAAAGCCTTACGTATTCGCTTTAATCCGCTGAAGTGATCCGGATGACAATGTGATACGAGGATTCTAGTTAGCTTAAATTCCCTATTATTTTCCGTATAAATTTGTTCTATTTTCTTTATTTCTTTAATTAAATATTTAACTACTTTTTTTGTACCGTATCCCGCATCAAAAATTATACCATCTGAACCAGCTAATATATATATATTCTCCGGTGGTTTAATTGCTCCAAAAGTCCCTTTTTCCTTTATTAGAAAAATATCGGGATATACTTCTAGCATTAAGTTTTTGTAAATTTCCAAAATATTTATTATTTGGTCTTGTAAAGATAATTATAATTCCATTCGTAATTGTGTTATTCTTATTCATTTACATTTAAATTGTAGAGTTTCTTCTTTTACTTTATATCCGATTATATAATTTTAATGAGAAATCAAAATGTATTGTACTAATTGTGGTGCAGAAATATCTGATGATGCAGTTTATTGCCCCTTTTGTGCTGCATCTGTTGGTAGCACCCCTAGATCGCAACCAGAACAACCTTCACAACCAGAACAGTCACAATATCAATCAACTCCATATACTCCTGCAAAACCATCAAGACCCAAAGGG
>JBHLRA010000123.1:0-9249 GCA_048883045.1 Candidatus Thorarchaeota archaeon
TCTATAATAATAATAAATAAAAAATAGATTAATAGTTTTAACTCTTAATTGCTTTATTTATTAATTCTGCAAGATCAAAGGTTTTAATTTCATCATTTTTGATGTTTTCCTTAAATTGGTTTAAACAGAATGGGCAACAAGATATAATTGCTTCAGCTTTAGTTTCTTTTGCTTCCTCAATTCTTTCATTTGCAGCAAAACGAGATAAATCCTTAAATTCTGATCTAACCCCTCCTCCAGCACCGCAACACCACGAATTTTCTTTATTTCTTTCCATTTCTATCAACTCAATTCCAGGAATATTGTTCAATAATTCTCTTGGAGGTTCATAGATCCCCATATGGCGCCCTATATGACATGGATCGTGATATGTTATTTTCATATTTATACTATTAAACTCTATTTCATTATTATTCACTTTATCTAATAAAAACTCAGGTAAATGAAATACTTTAATACCATGATTAAGTTCGAATTTTTTAGGATATGTTTCTTTTAAAGTTCGATAACAACCTGCGCAAGCAGTTATTATTGTTTCAATTCCTTCATTTTGAAATAATTCGACATTAGTTATTGCAATTTCTTTAGCTTTATCAGTTTGACCAGTCATATATACAGGAGAGCCACAGCAATGCTCATCTTTAAGAATTTTGAATTTAACTTTCAATGCATTTAATAATTCAGCAGTGGCTAACGCAATATTTTGTTCACGATAACTTGTTGTGCAACCAACAAAAAAAGCTATTTTAGCATCAGGTGTCTGTTGTATATGTGATGAAATCCAATTTGTTCTATCGTTATGTTTTTCCATATATGGATTATATTCTTTTACTACATGATCAGAATATCTTTTTTGTGCAGACATAGGACCAAAGCCTCTGTTAACAGCTTCTTCTCTCATCGCCATTAGCCATTCACCAGCATAATAATGAATCTCTGGAATTTGGCATTGTTGCGTACATGCTAAGCACAATGAACATTGATAAAATATTTTAGCTAAATTCTCAGTCCATTTAAGACGATTTGACTGTAACCCCCATGTTAGTAAATTTTTACCCCCTAGATAATATGCTTCAAATCCCCCATATTCCCCAGAAGGACATACACGAGGCCATCCATTTTCATGGTATGCGGTTCTGCACGTACCACATTTTCCGCATTGATAAAGAATCTCTTTATAATATTCTATGTCTTTATTTCTATCTAATTTTTGTTGATCTGGTATATGTGAAATCTGCGATATACCTTTATCCTTTATAAATTTCGTTTCTCTATTATTTGAAATATTAATCACCTTCAATTCCATGTCCTGGATTCATAATATTATTAGGATCAAGCATTTTTTTGATTTTTTTTATCAAATTAGTTGTATTGGGAAGAGTTTTGCTGTTATGGTGTTCTACAACCCAAAGAGGGGGTTTATACATAATAACACCATCTATTTGATGAACTGCATCAAAAATTTCTTTTAGAATTTTTCTTGCTTTTTCAATATCCTCTGGATCATTTTTATCAAAACATAAATTAGCACGAGCAACACAATAATGCCCTCCAAACATAATCCTGCTATAAAATTGAGGAGGTTTGTCATATTTGAGAGTTATTTCTCTTGCAAGTTTATAGTATCTTACTATCTCACTTGTTGAACAATAAGATCCAATCCATTCCCCGCCACCACCACGAGCAAAATTCCAACATCCCCATGCTTGAACAGGATTATAACCGCCAAAAGCTGGAAAAATATCTAAAAAAACTCCTCTCATATCACTTGGAAATGATTCTAAAAAGGATCCAGCAGTTTGAGGTTCAACATTAAATTCTCTACAAATATCTCCTATGGCATTGCATTGGGCTTTATGCTGTTCTTCAGTATAAGCTTGAGTAGTTGCAATTCCGACAAAATCTGGCAACCCAAGGTCTACAGCATCTTTGGCAACACTGCTTTCGTCAAATCCTTGAATCGCCTGACACCATCCCATGTTTAAAAACACTAAATCTACTATACCCAATCCCGCTTTTGAAAGTTTAAGCATTAGGGGAACTCCTTGATCAACTGTTTGTGCTAAAATTGCGATATCCTCACGGTAAGGCAATTTTGGCCATAATTTTATAGCTGCTTTGGTAACAATCCCTGTAGTACCCTCCCATCCAATAAATAACCCTGCTAAATCTGGTAATGGTTGTCTACCATACCATTTATTTGAAATGCTACAAGATCCTATTCTAACTAATTCTCCGGAACCTAAAACAGCTTCTAAGCCATTAAGGAATTCTGCTCCAGTACCACCAATCATCCCTAGATCAAACATTCCATAACATAAACATGAAGGAATAACTCCCGTACCTGGAGGGGAAAAAGTTACTCCCGCCCTAAAATCGGGATGATGTTTATCAAGGTACCCTTTTAAATCTGCCCATGTTGTTCCACCTTCAATTACGGCATACATGTCATCCTCATTTACATCTAGTACCCGATTCATACGTCGTAAATCGACTACTATTCCTCCTTTACGAGGTGTAGCAATGGAACCAAAATTAATACCTGAAACCCAAGGTACTATTGGAATCTTATAATTATTCGCAATTTTTACAATTTCTTGGACCTCTTCAGCAGTTTCAGGCATAATAGCAATATCACATTTTCCTTCAGGCTCTGCCGTTATAAAATCATAATGGTATAAAAATTGTATCTCAGGTTCGTCGGAGACATATCGATCTCCCACAATTTTTCCTAACTTGGCGACAATATCGCTATTATTCATTCAATATTCACCCCATTTAAAATTTTAATATAAAATGATAATATTAAAAATTATAGAATTGATAATATTAAAGCGTTATCGATTATAGCTTTAAAATCACATTTAAACCTTAAAAAATGAGTTATAATAAAGTCTGAGCTAACAGCTTAATTTTTTCTCTTATAATCTTCTCTGATGCAAATCGAGCATCACCAACATCCACGTCGATAAGAAGCATTATTATCGATTTAATTTAGAATAGGATGTAGCTCTATTTTACGCCCTTTTTTAGTTAATTTTACCAATTTTTCTTCTGATAATTTATCGATATGGTATTTAATAGTGTTGCGAGAAAGATTGAGAATTCGAGATATTTCAGAAGAATTAATTCCTGGATTTTCTTTAATAATATTTAAGATCTCTGAAGTTGTTTTTGATTTTACGATAAGATTTTCTAAATATTCATTTGCATCGAATGATGTCGTAATCGGAAAATAAATTGTATACTGCCCGTATTTCTCTTTTTTTATGACATTATATTTTAACAAAACATCTAAATGCCATTGTAATTGTCCCTTTTGCAAATCACAGTTTCGTAGCAATTCATTATGATGAATACCGGGATTCCTCAGGATTTGATTTATTATGTTTATTCGGTTTTCATTTTCAAAAATATCAGTGAGGGTTAAATGTGAATTTCCTCGTTGAATATAAGTTCTTCTTGTGATATAGTTCATATATTCTTTTAACGAAAGTATTGTCAGAGTGGTTATTAAAAGAATTGCCGTAATTAGAAGATAAATGATAATAGGTTCAAAATTTTCTCTTTCTTTAAAGGTTAGTTCTTTATATTTATATAAATCAATAAGCTGAACTAAAATGATTAATAATAAAATCAATGAAAAAATTATGAGTAATGATTTTACGATATAAAAGTAGTTGAAATTTCTTACTTGTTTATTATTTCTCAGTTCCATGTTTCGAGTCATTTTTCTTTAATTTTACGGTAGGGAACATAAAAGATACAGCATTTCTATATTCTATAAATTTATCTCCATATTTAACTTTTAACTCAATATCCTCAATCTTACCTAAGATTATATACGTCAACACTTCACCGATCCAAATATAGAAGATAACAGTATAATCATTAAGTTGAAAAGGATTAAAATCGATAACAGGTGTTGTTTGAAATACTATTAATGTCATTCCAAAGGTCATAAGAATGAAAGCTAGATATTGGGGGTGTCTCATATATTTATATGGACCGGTTCGAATTAGCTGCTTTCTATGAGTTAATTGAAATATTAATGAATAAACAAAGAGCCAGAAACCAAATATAATAAAATAAATACCATGATTATGAAATAAAAAATGATAGTCAGTTGATAGAATTTTGGGATTTTGAAAGAAAAAGATTAAGTAAGTTATTAATGGAACACTCATTATGCCTTTCCATATGGTTAAACATGGAACGTATTGAAAAATTGGGATGAATAGTGAAGAAATTCTTGTAGTAATTGCCTCAATTTTTCTTTTAATTTTATTCATTTTAAAAATCATCCTTGGTTCTCATATATTTCTATATGTCATTATTTTCTCAGTATGCAATCATGATATAGAGCCAATAGAAGGAACTGGTTCAAATTTTTGTACGATACCCTTCTTGCGTTTTATCCAATTTAATTCATCCTTTATAACAGATTTTATCTTACCTTTATCTCGAACATTAGTCATTCTTAGAAGACGCAATGCCTTTTTATAAATTTTTATAGCCTGATAATTCGATTTTAGCTTTGCTAAAACTTTACCTAAATTCCAATAAAATAAAAAATTGTCTCTATAGAGTTGTATAGATTTTAAAAGCATATTATAGGCTTTCTTATAATTTTTTTGATAAAATAGCTTTATACCGAGATAAAAAAAATTAAAAGCACTTCTTTTTGCTAAAGCTGATGTAAAAAATTTTAAATTATAATCTTCGTTTTCCTTTGATAAATTTCTTAATTTATCGATAAGATTTTCTCTTTCCTCTTTTACTTCTATTAGATATGTTATAAATTTTCTTGCAAAAGATTCTATTGAATGAAAAACAATTTTTTGTGATCCTGAATTAATTGGACCTTTTTTTAATAAATTATATAGAATATTGGGGAAATTGTATTGAATTAAAAGATTTGTAATTTCTCGTATATTCGAATTTTCAGATTGAGAAATAAAAGATTTACTTTCTATTTCTTTCAATAACAGATTGACGATTTGAGGCCATTTTATGAGTGATTCAATAATTAAATCATAAATTAACTTTTTATTATTCTTTCTTTTAAATTCAAGTGTTTGTATTGCGATAAAAGATAATAAATCTTCTTGTTCCTTTATTGACAGTGAATCATTAAAATTACTGTAATTTAGAGTAAGTAATTTTTTACGGATTTTAGTTATAATTTGAAATATTTCTATTTCATATTCATTCATTGGTTTAGTACATTCAAATCTTACTGATGGAATAAATTCATGGTTGTAAAAACTTTTGGTACTCATATTTTCAAATCCATTATTTTCTAATAGTTCAATTAATAAGAAAGGAGGAAAACATAATTTATGTTGTAAACCTTTATAGGGTATTCCGTAAATCCAGCCTAAAATTTCTTTTTTTTGTTCGTTAGTGGAATCTAGATAATGTTGACATACTTTCTTGAGATCAGGTGTCTCAATAATTAATTTACCTCCTGGTTTTAATACCCGAAAAAATTCACTTAAGGCATAGATTGCTTCGAAAAATGACAGGTGCTCTATTAGATGAATAGCTTTTATTTCTTTACAACAATTATCTTCAAATTGTAAATCTATAGCGGACATTAATTTATCTGCAATTAATGTTTCATATAAATCAATATTGCAGTAACCTATCTCGTACTTTTTTCCACAACCGATATTTAATTTCATTTTTAAGATTTTACACTAATATTTAGAACTTTAAAAAATCTATTATAGAAAGGGGAAGCACGTTTATTAAATCTAGATTTATTCTTAAAATCTTTCACTTTTACTGACGAATATAAAGAGTTAGAAGGATACGTGGGTTCTGCGGGATTGCTAATTATCATAAAGAGTGAAAATATAAATATGCAGAAAAATGCAATAATAATTATGGCATAAAAGAAAAGTTTCATTATTTTATATCTCCCCGAATAAGATAAGAAAACTCTATTGATTTCATTTTTATTAATTCCTAAAATTCTACCAATTTGATAAAACTGGATAATCTCATCAAACATTTTTAATATTAACCTCTATTATTATGAATTTAATTTAAAATATTGATCAATTTTGAGATTGTAGTATCTATTTTTTTATTAATAGGCAGAAGTTTATGATTTATCATTGTATTTTCAATAGCTCTCAAACAATAAGGATTTTCAAAGGATTTTAAAGCTAGACTAGTTCCAAGGCAACCCCCCCTACAATCATCAGCAAGATCGCATCGTTGGCAAAATCCTTTTAATGGATATCTTTTATTTTTCAATCTTTTTAAAATTTCATCTAATTTTTCATTTCTAATATTACCTTCAATATAATCATCTGGAAGTGTTAGACATCCTTTTATGTTCCCATTACTTTGAATGCCTAAAACTGAATGACCTGCTTGACACCCAACCCAAGGATTTAATCCTAATTTAGGAATAAACCTTGAGAAATATCCAAAGCAATGAGCCCCGATTAAAGGTAATCTTTTGTAAGAATATTTTTTATGATTAATTGCTATAAATAATGCTAAAGTATAATATTCTTCTCTAGAAATAACTAATTCTTTTGGAAAACGGCCAATAGGAATTGCTAATTGGATTTGCCATGCAATATTTTTATCAATTAATAACTTCTTAATCATGTTTATTTCTTTAAAATTAATTTTACTTACCGTAGTAATAACACTTACTGGAAGCTTTTCTTTTTTTAGTAAATTTATAAGATTTAAAGTTTTTTTGAATGAATTACTGATACCACGTAAATAATTATGTGTTTTTGCTCTTCCTCCATCCAAACTTAGAGATACACAATCTGTTTTTAATTCTTTTATCTCTTGTATATGTTTCTCTAAATTTATTCCATTCGTGATTATGGATAATTGCATTTTTTGATTTTTTACATCTCTTGCAATGTCATACCAATCATCTCGTAATAAAGGTTCGCCCCCCATTAAAGCAACTCCCTTATAACCATATACCTTTAAGTCTTTGACTAATTTTAAAGCTTCATTTGTACTTAATTCATCAGAACGAGCATATCCTGCATCTGAACCACAGTGAATACATTTACTATTGCACTTTAACGTGATTTCCCAAACTGCACAATTAGGTTTAATTTTATTTAATATTAGATCTGAAAATTTATTCATATGATTTTCTGGATTACATTTAATTTTGTTATTTTTATTTATTTATGATCTGTAAATTAAAATCCTTTATTTGCATTAAAAAGAATTAACTTCGTTATACTATTATTAAAAATCTTATTTATAAAGGTTTAAGGTGCACTTTTCGAACAAAAACATCTTTAAATTTATTACTACTGCTAGTTACTTTAAGAAATAACTTTTTATCAATCCTTTTCTCAAAATCTTCTAATTTTTATATTTATTCATTATTATAATGACTGTTGCTAAACCTATCAGAATAACTATGATAATAGCCAGGATTATGAAATTTATATTTTGAGATGGTTGTATATTTGTTGGTTGTATATTTGTAAGTTCGATTATTTCTAATCCATCATCTAAATCAGTTATAAACACTATATTATTATCAATAAAAAGATTTCTCGTGTGTCCTCCATCATTAAATCCGCTTATCTTCCAAGGATTAGAGGGATCAGTTATATTAACGATTTCCAACCCATCATTATCGTCTGATAGGAAAGCTACATCATCTAAAATGAACGTAAAATATACACTACCACCATTATTGAATGATCCTAAATGTATTGGATGGAGTGGATTACATACATCCAAAATCTCTAAACCATTTGAGCTATAACTAAGATATGCAATATTCTCTACAACTTCAACATTAATCGCTCCCTCCCCATTAAAGCATCCTCCAATTTCGAAAGGATTGAATGGATCGGAAATGTTGATTATTTCAAGCCCCGCGTGATATTCTGCTATATAAGCTAAATCATCACTAATAAAAACTCCGTTTGGAGCACCTCCATCATTATATTCACCAATTTTAACTGGATGTCTAATATCGTTACAATTAATAATTTCTAGTCCATTTTCTATACTTACTAAATAAACGAGATCTCCATTGGTAAAAACATCAGAAACATGCCCTCCATTATAGAAATCACTTATCTTAGTAGGGTTTAATGGATTTGATATATTGACTATTTGCAAACCACTAAAATAATTAGCTAAATAAGCGATACCATTGAGAATATCGATACTGTGAGTTACTCCGAGGTCAAGGTGCCCCAATTCGGTTGGATTTCGAGGATCTGAAACATCAATAATTTGTAACCCCTCTTCAGTTCCCCCGACATAGGCTATTTCATCGATTACAACAACATCCCAGGCGAATATGGTATCAAATTGTCCGATCTTTTGTGGATTTATATTTAAATCAGCACATATTTTATAACTGTTTGAAAAAAACATAAAAAATACTATAATTATAAAGAGAAATTTCTTTAAGTAACGTTTCTTTAAATTCATTTTTCAATAATTATATTTGAATGTGTATTTTTATTTTTCAAAGTTTTCTTAAAAAATAAGAAATAAGTTTATTTATAAAGCTTTAAGGTGCACTTCTCGAACAATTTTAGAAAAACAGTTAATTTGACTTAAAATACATTCTAATTTTTCTAAATCTTTTGATTTTATAGGAGAAGCGCTTTTCGAAAATTTTTTTTACTCTAAATTATCAAAAGGTTCAAAACTCTTACATATTGAATCTTTTCTTAAATATTTATTCTTCAGTTGACAATGAAAAATTTCTTCGTTGTAATAAACGCAATTACAGCATGTATAAAAATGATTTTTTAATTTATCTCTAATTTCCTTTAATTTCTGAACCCTAATTCCTTTACTCAACATTTTCTTAAGTTTTTCTAAGGATGTTGCCGTTATTTTACAATATATGATGTTGGGAGTCGGAGGAGACCAAATTTTGAGTAATGATTTGCTCTCAGATGTGGAATCAAGATTGTTATACCCACAGGGACAAGGTTTCTTTCTTAGTAAATTTCCACACTTAGGACAAAATTCAACCATTATTTATTCTAGTTCATCTAATCCTTTAGTTTTTATATCTGGACGTGGTGGTACTTTATAATAAGTTTGTGAGGGATAACCAATAATTATAACTCCCCAAATTTTATCACGAATGCCAGCAATCTCTTCTCGTAGTTCTTTGTTAGCACTTAGAATCCCTTGAGCTAAACCAATCCAGCAAGATCCTAATCCTAAAGATTGAGCACATAACATCCCATATGTTAAGGCTATTGTGGA
>JBHLRA010000124.1:0-9116 GCA_048883045.1 Candidatus Thorarchaeota archaeon
TCATTTTTTTCTAAAAGAAGTGTTTTAAAGCCTTTAGAAGCTAATATCGATCCTATTGCAGTACCCCCAATTCCAGAACCAATAATAATAACATCAAAATCTAGCATAAAAATCATCTTTTAATTAGGTTTATTATATAAGAAGTTGATTATTTTTAAATAAATTAAAAAATTTGCTCACTTTATTATTTGTTTTAATAATAAAATTAAATTTTACTTTTTGATTTTATAATTTATGTCAATTTTAGGAATTAACTACGAGGTATGTAATAATTGCAATATTTGTCACTCGACTTGTATATTATTTAGAAGAGATCAAGAGCAAGATAAAATAGTATTCAATGACCCTTCTGACTTTTGTAATTTATGTGGTCATTGTATCGCAAGATGTCCACAGGATGCCATACTTTTCGAAGGGATTGGAGAAACATACTCCTATGAGGGTGTTGATAAACCAGAGAAAATCGCATCATATGACACTATTTATAAATTCCTCAGGGCAAATCGTTCAATTCGTCGTTATAAACCTAAAAAAGTACCAAATGATATTTTGAAAATGGTTTTTGACGTAATGATGTATGCTCCTACAACAGAGAACGCACGAACAGAAAATTTTTCTATTTTATCAGACAAAGAACAAATAAAAAAATTAAATGATGCTGTTATCGAAGAATTAATGAAACAACCAGAAATAAATATTAAATATGGAATGTTATTTAAGCTCCTTGGAAGAGTATTTGAAAATCCGGTATTTTTTGATGCGCCTCATATCGTTTTTGTTGATTCTCCACTTGAAGATAAATTTGAATTCATTAATATTGGGATAATTATTACATATGGAAGATTAGCTGCACAAGCTCTTGGTTTAGGCACATGTTGGAATGGTTGGACACAAACTGCTATGATGAATAATCCAGAAATAAAGAAGATCGCGAATATAAAAGGAAATGCAGTTGGAGTGTTTATACTGGGATATCCTGCTGTGAAATTTTACCGTTCTCCGCCACGTCCTCTAAAAAAAGTTGAAGGTTTAGACTAAAAAGTGAATTAAAATACAGCATACTTAAAAGTTTCATCAGATAATATCCATGCTCCTAAGAAATCATCTCTTTTTTTTGTATCCCATATTTTATCAATATTTTTTATCCCCTTTATAAGATATCTTAGCAATTCTTTACCAACAGAGAATTCTTCATGAGAAGGATAAATTTCAATGTTTTCTGAATTAACAAATAAGTCTTGTAATTTCTTGATGCTTGAAAGAATAACTGGAAAAGCTTTTTTAGTTAAATACATCATGCCATAATGAGCAGTATCACCAGTAAAAAGCTCATTTTTGTTAGTTAATAAAGATATGCATCCGGGAGAATGACCAGGTGTATGAATGATTTCTACTGAAATTTTACCAAGATCGATTATCTCTCCATCTATTACAGGTTGGATTTCCTTGGCTGGTGGCAGAGAATAATTTTTACTTTCAAAAAGTATAATAATATCTTTAGATGAATCTCGTAAGAATGATATATCACGGGGTTTAGAAATTTGTCTACGTTCTTTTTTATGAATCAGAACTTTATCAAATTCACAGTTTCCTCCGATGTGGTCAAAATGAGAATGTGTATTAATAACTACTAATTTCTTATCATCAATTAAATTGTCAATAATAGGTTTAAGTGGAAAAAGACCACATCCTGTATCAATTAACAAAGCAGAATGATCCCCAATAACTAAATATAAATTTGTATAAGTTGTATAGAATCGAGGATCAATTTCATCTAGTCTTTCTCGAATTACATATAGATAATCCTTATATTTTATTGTTTCAAACCACTGGTGACTGTCTACAATTCTAGTCATTAATTTTCTTTTTTCTATATAATTTCTACATTTTCAATAGGAACCCAACCACTTTCCCCTTTTTGATTTGTAACCCAAAACCACTCTGCTTCTTCTTTTTCAATGGTCAATTCCTCCCCAACTGTAATATTTAATTCTTTTGAATTATAATCCTGTACCATTTTACATTTATTGCCATCAATTTCTAAATATTTTTCGGGTACCCATCTGCTTTCGCCAAATTTATTTGTACACCAAATCCAACCTGACCATTCGCATTCTTTTTCTTCAAAAGTTAAAATCTCTCCTTTGGACATTAATAGTGGTTCTGTATAGGGAGATTCATAATCTTTAATAACACGACACTTTCTTTTGTTCATAACTCTCTTCACATTTTTTTTATTCAACTTTATTCACTTTATATTTTAGTATTCTCTTGGTTTGTCAATCTGAAAAATAGAAAAAGTTCCGTAGGCTTTGGAGACTAAGATTTCTCCATTAAAAATCTCGGATTCAAGAACACCAAATGATTTTCCTCTGTGAATTACCTTTGTATCACAGGTGAGAATTCCTTCTTTAACTGCCTTAAAATAGGTAATCTTTACTTCAATAGTAGCACACAATTCATTTTTCTCTAATAAAGAATATAAAGCACCCCCCATGCCTGTATCCGCCATAGAATACATTACTGCTCCATGAACGGTTTTATGAGGATTGAAATGATTCTTATTAATCTTCAAAACACATTGGGAATACCCTTTTCGTAATTTAGTAAATTTAAAACCAATTAAATCTCCAAATGGGTGAAACCCTTTTGACTTGAAGGGAATAGTTTCAGACATATTCTTATGAAAAATGAGTCTAATTTAATTTTTATTAATTGGAGAAGAAATTGAGATATAATTTTAAATCATAAAATTTATACAGTTAAGTTACCTAAATAGATTATTTATTTGATTTCTATATAGGGGTTATATTTAGATTTTTGATTTCTATGAGGCATAATAACTCTATAAAATTGGATAAGCATATTTTAAAGGATTTTCCTAAGATAGAACTTCATCGCCACCTTGAAGGATCTCTTAGTCTAGATAACCTATGTGAAATCGCACTGAGAAATAATTCAGAAGAATTCAAAAATTTTGAAACCTTTAAAAAAAAGTATCAATTTCCCCAAAATTCTAAACCAGATTTTTTGGCTTTTATATCAAAATTTCAAATTAATTTATTTAAATCACTTGATGATATTTCTTCTATTACTTACCAATCAATTAAAAAATTAAAAGAAGATGGTTTATTCTACATTGAACTTAGGCTTGCCCCTCATTATTTTGCTCGTCAGCATAATTTTGATCCGATTGAAATTACAAAACTTATTATAAAAAATGGTAATAAAGCGGCTAAAGAAATTGATCTCCACCTCCGATATTTGATAACCTTTAGTAGAAGGACTCAAACATCAGATGAAATATTAAAGATATACGATCAAATTACCTCCTTAAATTTTAAAGAAATTATTGGTATAGATCTTGCTGGAGATGAATTCAATTTTCCCCCTAAATTGTTTATTCCTGCATTTGATGAAATCTATAAAAGAAACCAACATAAAATTACAATTCATGCCGGAGAAGTCACCTCCTCTGATCAAGTATGGACAGTTATAAAGGATTTACATGCATTTCGAATTGGGCATGGTACTTCAGTAATTCATGATAAAAAACTACAAAAATACCTCAGAAAGAAAAATATTGCATTAGAGCAGTGCATTACCTCCAACTCTTTAACTGGATCATGGCGAAATGGAGAAAAGAATCATCCCCTTGGAAGACTTTACAGAAAAGGAGTGCCAGTAACAATAAATTCGGATGACCCCACAATACAAGATTCAGATTTAACAGATGAATATATAAAAGTTATTCGTTATTTTGGATTCACGATAGAAGATCTCATTAACATTAATTTAACTGCTTTGAGGTGTAGTTTTCTTCCCAATAATGAGAAACAAATGCTTGAAAAAGAGTATCTGAGACGGATAAAATATTTTAGAGATAAGCATGTGGATTAATATCTTAAATCTTATAACCTGAATCTTTCCATGCTTTTTTCATTATTGGATTGTTTTCTAGAAAAGAATCAACAATTTCTTTCTCTACACGATTAAATGGACAAGAGAAATTTGGACAAGCTCCACACCTTTTGATACTTAAAAAACTAAAGAAAACCAAAATTTCTACAATTGAAATTATCAAAAAGATAAATTGTCGACCTAAAATTAAAAATATCAATGGATAACCCATTAAAATAATAAAACCAACTATTAATTGTATTTTTTCAGATAGATTCATTGGTTCCGGGTGATATTTCCAGAGTTTAAGACTACTATAATTAGCAATACAATGCAAAGTATTTCCCTCTTCAGCATAATAAGGACAATGGCTACAAAGTATTCGAATTTCCCAAACTTCAAAGAAAAAAAGCCAAAATCCAATCCAACCTAATAAGTACCATCCAAACCCTCCTAATATAATCCCAATAAAAGTTGTAATTACATAAACCAAAAAATAACTTAAAAAACTAAGCAAAAATTTAGTTCGGAAATGACATATTAATTTGCCTTTTATGGAGCAAACATCACATACTTCTGAGTTTTTCCATGTACAAATTTCATAATTACTTTTCATTTTTTTATCGGTCCTTTAACTTCCTTTACTATTGAGAATATAAAGACATTTTTATTCACAATAGTTTATAGAGATAATTATTATATAATTAATGAAGAGTATTTAGAATAGTTAAAGAAGTTAATGAGACCTTATTATCGCCTTAACAAATTCTCCTCAGAAGAAATTAACACTTTTTCTCATTCTCAAGTTCTCATTTGACCCATAGTTGCAGTTTAAAACTGCAACTCTCTTTACTTCTCAAATTCTAGTTGTATTTATTTTTCATTAAAAATAAATTTTGAATTGTGGGAAAATTAGGAAAAATCCGAAAATGAGGAAAAAATTTATAAATGATAAAATTCTTATAAAAATTATGTCCGGACAAGAAAATCAAAATTGTGCTTGCGACCCCTCAACCATGGATTCACAGTGTTGCAAGGTTGAAGCACTTGTAACTGTTGATAAAAAAGGTCAAATACTGTTACCAAAAGATCTTCGGGAAAAAGAAAACATAAAAGAAGGAGACAAATTTGCAATAATAAATGTAGCACCAGGAGGAAGACCTTGTTGTTTGATCTTGATGAAATCAAATATGTTAGAGCCAATGGTACAAGATGCATTAAGTCCTGTTTTAAAAATTGTAGTAAGACGAGAAGATGAACAAGAAAATAAGAAATGAGGTAAAAAGGAAACTGCATTAACTACAGTTATAAAAAAAGTTACTCAAAGGTATGGTCAAGATGGGTTAAGAAAAGCATATGAAAATAAAATAAAATTTTGGGAAGTAGCCTTAATTTAATCCTTGGCTACGACCTATTTAAGGATATAAAATAATAAAAAAATAATGGAGGTATAAACATGGTTGAAGAAAAAACTATCGATGAAGAAAAAATCAGAAAAATGGTACGAGAAGAATATGGAAAGGTTGCAATTCGGCGAAGTGGTTCAAGTTGTTGTGGATCATCTGCTGATAGAGAACAATCAATTCAAAATACTTGTAGCTCTGAGAGTTGTGGTGGAGCAATTAGGATCCCTGCTGATAAGATGGATGCTTTTTTAGAAAAATATAGTAGCGAACTAGGTTATACTAAAGATGATTTGAATAATATTCCTGATGGAGCCAATTTAGCTCTTGGATGTGGTAATCCCACAGCTCATGCTTCAATACAAGAAGGTGAAATTGTATTAGATCTCGGTTCAGGAGGGGGTTTAGATTGTTTTATTGCTGCAAAGAAGGTAGGTAAAGCAGGAAAAGTTATTGGTGTAGATATGACACCTTCGATGATTGATAAGGCTCGGGAAAATGCAAGGAATGGTAATTACGATAATGTTGAGTTTAGACTTGGTGAGATTGAACACTTACCAGTAGCAGATAATTCTGTTGATCTCATAATATCTAATTGTGTAATTAATCTTGCCCCAAATAAAGAGAATGTCTTCCGCGAGGCATTCCGCGTACTAAAACCTGGAGGAAGAATAATGGTCTCAGATATTGTATTACTGAGAGAACTCCCTGATTCTGTTAGAGAAAGTGTACAAGCCTATGTTGGTTGTATAGGTGGTGCAATCATGAAAGATAAGTACATTGAAGCGATTGAAAAGGCAGGTTTTCAGGAGGTAGAAATCATGGATCAAAGTAATTTTTCTACAACAGAATTTTTATTAAACGATGATGAAATTAAAGATGCTTTAGGAGATCAGATTGAAAAAGTTAAAGAACTGGATCAATTGGATCTTGATAGCACGAGTATTAAAGTAAAAGCTATAAAACCTTTATATTGAAGTTCTAACTCTTTTTTTTTAATGTTTTTTTTTTATTAAGTAAGCTTAAATTTAATTTAGAAAGAAAATTCTTCAGCTGAAATTATAATTTTTTTATAATTTGTATTTAATATTTAATAAGTATCAAATCATTTTTAGATATATAATAATGGTGTCCTTTTCTTTTGTTGTATGTGCGGAGCCTTATAAGTATGAAGCTATCGATACTATGATTAATTTAGGGGAAGCTATAATTAAAAAAGGACATGAAATTTTAGGGATTTTCCTTTATGGCAGTGGTGTCTATAATATTAAGGAAAGAGCTTTGAAGGATGCCACAACTCGTAATTTATCAAATCGACTTAAAGAATTTTGTAAAAAGAATAACACAGAACCTATAGCATGTAGTACTTGGGTCAGTTTTACAGGAATTAAGATTGAGGAATTTATCGATGGAGCAGCGAGAGAGGGATTAGGAGGGCTCTCTGATTTAATTGCAAGATCCGATAAAGTCATTTTTTTTGGTCCAGGAGGGTGAAAAGAATGGTAAATTCTGTAGTAATTATTTGTGAAGAATCTCCTTTTGGTAAAAATTCTGTGGTGGAATCAATACGCATGGCTGCTGGAATTCTTGCTGTGGGTGATATTGAAGTCTGCAAAGTAATTCTACTTAAAGATGCTGTGTATTTTATGAATAAACACTTAGATCCGGGGGCTTTAAAAGTGGATGACTTTACTAATATTATCAGATTAATAGAACTTTCTGAATTAGAAATATATATTCATGATGAAGCGTTAGAAACTGCTGGGATTGAATCAACAGATCTTATCTTAAAAGAAAATCTGAAAATTATTGGAACTCAAGAAATATCTCAACTTATTTTTGAAGCAGATATGAGTTTCAAATATTAATTTGGGAGGTTGAAGTGACATTGATAAAATCTATAGTCTATTTGTATGGTTTTAGCCCAACTTTAGAAATGAAACTGGAAACTATGTTAGAGATCTTAAAAGAACAAATAAAATTAAATACTGATATATCAGTTGTTCTGATACATGATGGTGTAATTGGTACATCAAATAGAGGATTAACACCAGAATCTTTAAAAAAAATCTTAAATCTACCTGTTAAAATTTATGTCATAATTCCAGATATAAAAGCTCGAGGGATGGATCCTAATAACCTTATTGGTAAAATAAAAGGAATAGAATATGAAGATTTAGTAGATATCTTGACAACTTCACATAAAATTGTATCATGGATGTAATTTTTATTGGCTCTAAATTCCATCACCCTCTTAAGTAAAGACTTTTAAACTGTTAGGTTTATTTTTTATCTAGAGTTTTTATATAATTTAAAATTGAAAAATATTAATTATTAGCCTTGAAGGAAATAAAATGAAAGATTATTCAGAGTGGGAATCATTCCCAGATTATGAAAATGAATCTCCTTATATCGAGAATCCAAATCGCCCATGGATAAAACTTAGACCAGATTATATCCCTAATACTGTAAAGTTTGATCCCATTCCAGTTCATGAATTTATTAAAACATCAGTTTCTAAATTCCTTAATAATGTCTGTGTTTATTATAAACCAATAGATAAAAAATATACATACCGTGAAATGCTTCATATGTCAGATAAAATAGCTAATTCATTATACGAAGAAGGTATAAAAAAGGGGGATGCTGTTGGTATTATGACAGCTAATTGCCCTGAATTTTTATTTTGTAGTTTAGGAATCATGGAAACAGGTGCTGCTGTGGTTCCAATAAATCCTCTTCTTAAAGAGAATGATGTCGCCCATATTATTAGAGATGCTGGAAATATTAATACGGTTTTTGTCCATAAAAATAATTTCAGAACCATAAAAAAAGTAAGGAAAGAAATTGCTTTAAAAAATGTGATTTTACTTCAATCTGAAACAGCTAAAGAGGATACTATTACTTTGGAAGAATTTGTTAATGGAAAGGCATCAAAACAACCTGATGTGGAGATAGATCCCATGAATGACTTAGCAGCATTATTATATACAGGAGGAACTACAGGTTTACCTAAAGGCGTGATGTTAACGCATCATAATTTAGTTTCAAATGCTCTTTGTACTATGCACAATATGAGAGAATCTAGAGAGGACGACCCAGATCTTTATGGTACAAGTGTAACATTAACAGTTCTTCCTATTTGTCACAGTTTTGGGTTTCAAGTGTTAATTATAACAGCATTCCTCGCCTCAATGTTAGTTATGTTTCAATCCTTTAATGCTTCAGAAGTTCTCGAAGCAATGGAATATTATAAGTGCGAAACCTTTACAGGTGTACCTGTCATGTTTCAGATGTTAGTCAACTCTCCCGATTTTACAGAGCGAGATCTTTCAAGTCTTGAAACGGCTAATTCTGGTTCAGCAACATTAGCTACGGAAATAAATAAAAAATGGGAACAAGTGCTAGGATTTAAAGTAGGTCAGGGATTTGGATTAACTGAAACATCTCCAATTACTCATGGTCAAACAAAATGGTTACCAGAAATAATACCAGAGAGTATAGGTGTACCCATTGTCGATACAGATGCGAAAATCGTAGATCCTGAAACATTAGAAGAACTCCCTATAGGAGAAGTAGGAGAATTATTACTAAAAGGACCCCAGGTTATGAAAGGATATTGGAAGAATCCGGAGGCAACAGCAGCTACTTTTATTGGTGATTGGCTGAAAACGGGGGATTTAGCACGCATGGATGAGCGAGGTTATTTCTATATTGAGGGACGAACTAAAGATATGATAAAATATAAGGGATATAAAGTTATGCCAAAAGAAATTGAGGAAAAATTATATGAACATCCTGCTATTTTGGAAG
>JBHLRA010000125.1:0-3408 GCA_048883045.1 Candidatus Thorarchaeota archaeon
TTTATCAATCACCATATCCAGTCCCTCATAATCTCCCTCTGCTACTCCATATGTATAAAACCATTTTTGATCACCAGAGCTATTATATTTTGCTATATATAAATCGTATTTGAATGGTACAGCTAAATCTGAAGTACCATAAATATATATATTATCTTCGGAATCAATATCAATATCAACTATATTTCCTTGACCTGCAGCCCATGTTTCTTGCCACTTTAAATACCCAGAAGAATTGAATTTGAACAATACTAAGTTTGATATTATTGACTGATTTTCATACTTGGTTGTTAAATATAGGTTAGATTTCGAATCAACAGCAATCTTCGAGTTCTCCAAACTAAATCCCTCCATATCAACTCTCCATAATAGATCCCCAGTACTGTTATACCTTATTAATATTAGGTCTCCATAATACCAGTAACCGAGACCAGAATAATAATTTTCAGCGGCAATAACATAAATACAATTATTTAAATCAATAACCATGTCTAATCCAAAAGAATCTAGCGGAACATCCCATGAATCATTTGATCCATTAGCATTATTCATTCTATTGCTGTCTCTGGAAACCTGGTAGTCAATTCTATATATTAAAAATTGAGGTGAAGTGCTAAAAATCAAACTGATGACTATTCCTAAAAAAATATTGAATTTTTTTTTCAACTTACTAGTTAGATTTTCTATTGTCTATAAGTTATTTTTTTAATTATACATTTAACTATTTGGATTGTAATCTTGTTAAATTTTGGAAAACTTGACATTTTTCTCTATACGATTAAGACTATCAGATAAGAAGTGTAAAATAAGAAAAAAATTAGGATAAATAGAATGAAAGTTATATTTTAAGATGAGCCTGAACTTTTCGAAGACATCAAATCAATCAAGGATTCAGACGTTATGGCAGAATCACACTTTGAACAGGAGTGCACTACTATAGGTATAGCTCCAATTCTATCTAAATATCGGTCAACAAATTTTAGACTATAGTTTGCCATTTTTTTTAGCATCTTTCCCCCAAATGGAACAACTTCAGCTTGAATTTCTATAAAACCCTCGTAGGCTTTTAATAGATCACTCTTAAACTTCTCATTGATGGGAGTTGGGTTAATTTGGATCTTTAATTCGAGTTCTTCTTTACAATAAGGGCATTTTGGCAATTAAATTCACATTTTTATAATTTTAATTATTGGATTCTTGCAATATAGTTAATTATTCTATTTAAAAGGTAGACCAATCTCGTTATTAATTAAAATTCTAGATTTAGTAAACTAAGCTCTTAATTCTAAAATAAAAAAAAGGAGTAATTAAATTTTGTACCTTTTTATCAGGAGATACACTTATTCAGGTAATTTCTTACCTATAATTTTAAAAGCTTCTTCTCCCGAAAGATAGGTCCTTATTTCCGAAGTATATCCCTCTATAGTTGAATACTCATGTATACTACTCGCGATCCGGTTAAAAGCTTCTGTATATTTCCCCTCTGATATATCATAAAGATTTACTACTTCATAGCCATCTGGAGTCATTCTTACAGCGAGTCGTACTATTCTTTTCATCAAAGTTTCATCATAAGGATATTTGTTGACAGTTTCAAAAAACTTATTTTGAACTTCAAGCTGTTTATGAGGTGGATAGCGAGATATTGACATTAATAATACCATCTTATTTACCTCTTTTTTTAATTGGATTTTGCAGTAAAGAATTATTTGATTCTTCTGTATATAAATTTTCACATCCCCCCAACCACTCCTATGAGCGTGGAACTCTTTTTCTTCCTTCCTGAATTAAAAGATTCCTATATAATTAAGGGAAGAAAACCTTCATCAATTATCTCTACATTTTATAATAAAAAATATTTAATCCTATAAATGTAGTGATAAATATCTCAAAAAATAATAAAAGAAAAAAGACTTGTTAATACTTTAAAATTTAATCTTCTCTAAGTGCTCGTTTTAATACTTTTCCGACTGTAGTTAGGGGTAAGTTTTCTTTAAATTCCCAAACTTTTGGATTTTCATACTTTGAAAGGTGTTCGGTAGCATACTTTTTTAACTTATCTTTTACATTTTCAGAGGGTTGAATACCTTCCTTTAATTGCACAACGGCTTTTACAATTTCACTTCCGGGGCGATCAGGGTCTTTAAGACCGATAATTGCGACCATTTCTATATCCGGATGTTTAGTTAAGATGTCTTCTACATGAACACTATATACTTTAAAACCACTTACAATTAGCATATCCTTAGTTCTATCTACAATTGATATAAATCCATCCTCGTCCATGACACCTACATCACCTGTATGGAACCATCCATCGATTATTGTCTTTGAATTAGCTTCAGGTTTGTTATAATATCCTCTTGTAACTTGAGGTCCTTTACATATAATTTCTCCAGGTTTACCAAGCTCTACTTGTTCTCCAGTTTCCACATCAACAAGTCTTATTTCTGTGTCTGGTACGGGAATGCCAACTGTACCAATTTTTTTCTTACCATAATAAGGGTTCATTGTAAGAATTGGTGAGGTTTCTGTCATACCATATACTTCTAATACCTTATTTAGTGCTTCCATCGATTCTTCAAAATCATTTATAGCTTCTGCAGGAAAAGGAGCCGCTCCAGAAACGTAAATATCAATATTTTCTAAAGTAGACTTAGCAATATCCTTTACTTTAGGATTATTTTTAATAGCTAAGTACAATGTTGGTACATTCACTATGATCTTTGGATTTTTCTCTTTTATCTCCTTTATAATATGATTTGTGTCTCTCGGATTTGCTATTAAGATCTGACCCGTAGAAGAATATAATGTTATCATACTCATAGCTAGCCCTGCTAAATGAAATAAAGGAAATGCAGATAGATTTACATCTCCTTCTTTTACTTCTTGTTTATCAAGCCAAGTTATAACTTGGATTATATTTGATATTATATTAGAATGAGTGAGCTCAGTACCTTTAGGGAGTCCTGTTGTACCACCAGTATATTGAAGTAAAGCTAAATCATTATCAACATTTATATGTACTTCTGTCAAGTTTTTTTCCGTATCCATTACTTCCATAAAGTCTAAAACTTTTTTCCCAGGAAAAGGTTTAACTTTTCCCTTTGGAATTTTCCCTAATAATTTTCCAAGAAAAACAAGGATTTTTGAAAGATCCATATAATCTGATATATTTGTTGTAATAATAGTATTCAATCCTGGCATCTTTCCAAGAACCTGATATAAGACTTTTTCATAAAAAGCATCTAATGTTACAAAAAACTTCGCTTCACTGTCATTTATCTGATAAGCGATTTCTGAGGCACTCATTAGTGGTGAACAACCTGAAGCTACACCACCTGCTAATAAAGTTCCAAAATGAGCAATTAAATATTGAGGACAGTTTGGTAAATTAATAGCTACACG
>JBHLRA010000125.1:3508-5593 GCA_048883045.1 Candidatus Thorarchaeota archaeon
TAAGAGTTTCTGTTATCGGTTCATCTCCCATTTTAAGGTTATTCAATATTTGCACAGCATCCTCAAATAGCTTTAATGCTTTAGGATATTGAGATGGTTTATAGTATACTCCAGGAATTTTCGAAAATTTAAATGAAATGCATTGAAATGCTGTAATTAAAATCCAAGAAACTGTAAGAAGAGCTAATACCCATTCGATTAGTGGTTTAAACGTTACCAAGAATAATACTAACATAAATCCTATTATAAAACCTAGGTAAGCTAAATATCTTTTAAAGGAAGGACCTTTATACATTAATGACTGCGGCCCTTTGTACATCAAAATACTATACAAAACTATATAGATTGAAGTACCAATAAAACTCACTGCTGCGACAACACCATGAAATGTATAAAACGCCACAGGATCAAAAGTTTCATTTGGAATTATTCCCACAAGAGCAATACACATATTAGAAAAAATGGCAATTCCCGTAGCGAGTTTTCTAATATGTTCTTCAATAGCAATTAACTCTTTTTTCAAGTAAATGTAAAATGGGATTAATAAACAACCAGCGACTACGAAACTGATACTAAATAACGATCTTGCATTTCCTTCCCCTAATGAACTTATAGTATAAATTAAGGGAGTAAAGCCAGGTGTAAGAAATGCTGTTAATAAAAGACCGACTAAAACAAATAAGGCACCAAAAAATCCAAATAATACTTCCATCCTACTTTCTCTAATTGCTACCATAATTATCCCTCCTTTTAAAAAAGTAAAATATTTGGTATTAATTAATAATCTCTACAATGAAAAGTTTATATTAAAACACAGTTGATATTTATATCTAGGTGACTTTTCTATTTAAAAAGTGATTTAATGAGTAAATACAAATTTAAAATTACCGTTATTGGTGATGGTTTCGTAGGAAAAACTTCCTTAATAAGTAAATTTACTCAAGGAAATTTTCAAGAAGATTATATTCAGACTATAGGAGCCCAATTTTCTGAATATGTCAAAGAGATAGAAGGAGATCGGTGTGAATTATTTTTTTGGGATATTGCAGGTCAAGATGAATTTAACTTTCTACGACCTGCGTTTTATAAGTCTAGTCTTGCGTCAATTGTTGTGTTTTCTCTTGAAGAGAATGATTTTGGGAGAAAGAGTCTAAAGCATATTGAAAAATGGAATAAAGAAATCAAGAAATTTTGTGGGGATATACCTGTAATTCTTTTTGGAAATAAAGTCGATTTAGTTAATGAAAGCAATTTAAATGATGATAAAATCTTAAAATTTATAGATAAGGGCATTTATATCGATTATTTCCGAACATCTGCTAAGACCGGTCAAAATGTTGAAAAAGCTTTCCATCGCATTATTAATGAATTATATAATAAGTATAAAGCCTAGTTTAACCTCCAAAATCATTTTTTAAATTATAAAGTCAAGATTTTTGTTTTTAGGAATAAAAAAATAAAAAAAGGAGAGGAAGTTAATATTTCCTTTAACTAAAAGCTTCCAATATAGCTCCTACTATTCTAAGAGTAACATAAAGGATGATAACGAGAAATGGAAGAATTAAGATAAAAACTACTAAACCTATTGGTCCAATAAACATTATACTCAAGGGAATCCATACTGGTGAAAGTCCTCCCCTTATAGTAAAATAAATGGATACTATACCACCTAATATTGCCCCAATTATTAACAAACACTTAATTGGTTCATAACGCAAAAAAAAAGCATAATATTTACCTATAGAGGTTTTCTTGCTCTTTATTTTTGCTTTTGCATCCGATTCATACTTTTGTTCTTCAAATTCTAAAACTTGATGTTCCAAATCAACTAATTTAGCCACCATTTTTCTCTCAACTTGTTATATTTTATTTTGTTTTTATTAAATAAAAGTAAATCAATATTATATTATTAGTTTCATATCCAGAATAATAATTGGATTCTTGGACTATAAATAGACTATATAAAGAACACCTTAATATGACTAATTTCGCACAGTGTTTTAAATTAAATACTAAACATGTTTCAGGAAATTGATGACATCCAATTTTATAATTAAGGATCAGGATTCATATGAACCTGTGAGT
>JBHLRA010000125.1:5693-7660 GCA_048883045.1 Candidatus Thorarchaeota archaeon
ATTGAACCTTTAGATACTTCTGGTGTTGTTCCAAGAATCCGTAATATTGCAACGCCAACAGCATCAAGAGCGACTTTATCAGTGCCAGCGAGAAAAACATTTGCCTCCTTTCGAGTACCTTCCATTGGTCCATGATCCACAAAACTAATGACTCCATCCATGATAATCAAATCAGGTTTATAAACAGAATTTATTTCAGCAATCATTTTCCTCTGATGTTTAGAAGTATGTAGCTCTCCCATATTATCCTTAGATACCATTCCTACTGCGTTCTTTAGTGATAAAGTAAAATGACCTCCGTACATATGAGTTTTCAAACAGCATGTTTCCACAATACATTCGGCATCATCATAAATTTTAGCAAACAGAAATCCTTCCTTCCAATGAAAACCTTCTCTGTTTTTAAGTACATATTCTTCCCTTGGTATTTGAGTTAAATCAACAATCTTAAATTCTAATTCCTCTGCTAATTCATATAATCCCTTTTTCTTAAAAGTTTTAGATGTATTTGCGGGACCACTACGTTCAGCAACTGTAATTGATTTAGAACCCATATCTTTCAACTTAATAATGAGTTGCCTAATAGTTTCCATTGAACTTGAGGCAGGAGGAGGATCAGCAGTATTGAAATTAGGTTTGAAAATCACATGTTTATCTTTAACAGGATTAATATCTAATAATTCTAAAGATTTATTTACACCATAAATCCTATCTTTTGTAGAAATAACTGCTATTTTGGTCATAGTAAAAACCATCCAATGAGTATAAAACTGGATCTAAAATTAAAATTTGTTATTATAAAAATTAAGCCAATTTATGAGAGATTACACTATGTTATCTTCTTAATAGAATTAAAAAAAAGTCCAGTATATGTCCAAAAGTCCAATAAAGATTCCGGATATGAAACCAAAAATATAATCCTGGTTTAATTATTTTTATACACTTAAAGGTGATTTTATGAAAGAATATTATGATGAAATAAAGAATATGGATGTGATAGAAATGAGCGCTGAGGAACTAACCATAGAAAAAGTAGTTGAACCTGAACAAAAGGAAACTTCAGATTCATTTAAGGAATTTGTGTCTGAATATCCTAAGTTTGTTGGGGGATTTGTTTCAATAATTGGAGTTTTAATTGGAATAGGAATATTATTATCAGCTAATAGAATTGAAATTCTACTAGGGACTAATATCGTTTTCATTACGATCGCTATAATTGTAGAATTAGTTGCAAAAAGCAGAGAATCGAACGGTAAAAAACAATATCATGTGCCAACTTATGGCATAGCAGCATTAGTTTTTGATATCCTTGGTTTAATATTAATAGTAGGATTTGATCTAAACGGATTAATGACATTCTCCATTTGGAATAATCTATATGCAGCTCCCCTTGGTTTTATAGCAATAGGCTGTGCTTTAGCAGGATTTTATTATGAACATGATTCTAGACCTGCTTTAGCTGTTTTAGGACTTTTCCTCGGTAGTATACTATTATTAATAAGCTTTTGGCAAGTTCTTTTAGTTATTCTTATTATTATCGGGATTATTCTATATCTTGCTAATGGAGGAGATTAATACAAAATTATAAATTTTTTTTTCCATCTTTTTTATGAATTTGAATTAAGTTGAAAGAATTTTAGGTTAATTACCTAAACGCTCAAAATATTTTTAAAAGGAAGGCTTAAATAGGGAAAAGACATAATAAATCATTGAAAAGAAATCGAGTAAATGATTTAAAAATCAAATTTTTAAATATATCAATTATAGTAGAAGAGAAATACAATAATGAAAGATTTAACTGTTATTTTGAAAAATAAACCAGGAACTTTAGCTGATATGGGTGAAGTTTTAGGGAAAAATGGTATTAATATGGAAGGATTGTGTGCCTTTCCTCAAAAGGGTGAAGGAGTCGTTCATATTTTAGTGGAAGATGAAACTACAACTCAATGGGTCCTCGAAGATGCAGG
>JBHLRA010000125.1:7760-9095 GCA_048883045.1 Candidatus Thorarchaeota archaeon
TGGTATCATTAACTAATCCAATTGGAGAAACTGCTCCGGGAGTAATGCCTAATGTTTCCAGAAGTTCTTCAGGCCCAGCAAAACGAATTTTTGGAGCGCCAATCATTTTACGAAATTGATTTAGATCCAATCGGTTTTCATGAGGAATAGTAACTAAATATAACTGCCCAGATTTTTTATTTTTAAGAAACAAATTCTTACAATGAGTTCCAGGAATATGTCCACAATGAATTTTAGCTTCGGGAACTGTAAAAACTGCTGGATGTGTATGCAATATATATTGAATCTTATTTTTTTCTAACCATTCCTTCAATGAATCTTCCATATTTCATCAATTTAAAGGATTAATACTCAAAAAATAATAGCTTTTTGAAATTTTGGTGGTTTTCTTATTTTAGTTGCTTGCTCAAAGGCATATGCCAATTTAAGAAGAACTGGTTCTTGAAATAATCCACCAATAAATGAAATACCAACTGGGAGTCCAAAGATATATCCCATAGGAACAGTTATATTCGAATAACCTGAAACAGCAGAAGGGGATGAACTTCCCCCCGTAGAATGATCTCCGTTAATATAATCAATAATCCATGCAGGACCACCACTTGGAGCAATAATTGCATCAAGTTGATTTTCGTTGATAAGTTTATCTATACCCTCTTCACGAGAAAGCCTTTGACATTTTTCTAAAGCAGTTTTATATTCTTCATCTGAGAGAGGTCCTTTTTCTTCTGACATTTTAAATATCTCTTGACCAAAATAAGGCATTATTTTCTCTTTATATCGATTATTAAACTGGATTAACTCATTTAACGTTTGAGGAAAATCATCAGGGACATTATGCTTTAGAAATTCATTCATATCATGTTTAAAATCATAAAGGAGAACTTCATATTCTGGATCATTTAGATCGTTCACTATAGTGATATCAGTTGGATCTATTATAGTAGCACCTAACTCCTTCATTTTCTTGATTGCTTTCTCCATTAATTGATCTATATACTCATTTCTGCCAAAAAAGTTACGAGCAACGCCGATTCTAGCGTCATCTAATCCATTAATATCTAGAAATTTAGTATAATCAGATGTAAGTTCTATATTATCTTTAATAGTGCTTGGATCTTCAGTATCAATTCCGACAATAGCACCTAATATAATAGCAGCATCCTCAACTGTTCGTGCCATTGGACCAGCAGTATCTTGGTTATGTGAAATAGGTATAATCCCTGTCCGACTAACCAACCCAATTGAGGGTTTTATTCCAACTATTGAATTTATCTGTGAAGGGCAAATTATCGAACCATCTGTTTCAGTACCAATTGCTCCGATACATAGATT
>JBHLRA010000126.1:0-8995 GCA_048883045.1 Candidatus Thorarchaeota archaeon
TGAATCGCTTCCTTAAATTTTTCCTTACCGAAATGTATTATTGCAGGAATATGTTTTTCTTGCGACCAGATAATCCCGTTGGGACTTATCATTATACTTATATTCTTTTCTGTCTTTTCATCGTGATACGATCCTGGAACAATATAGATTCCAAAAGTTTTTGAAAGTTCTAAGATTTCATCGAGAACATCTTTGTAATTAAGATCGATTGTCATCTCAGGAAATATTAAAAGGTTTATCCCAATATCTTCTGCTTGCTTTATTAAATCTTTCACTTTTAACTTTATATCATTAATATTTTCACTTTTAATTCCTAGTAAACCATTTTTTTTTACCTCGAAGAGTTCAGTCATGATATCTCCTGATTTAGAGATTCCTATTTGAGCAATTCCGACTTTAAACTGATTTTTTTGAAGCTCAGGATGTTCAAGTAAAATATCTTTGTTAATTAATTGATATTTCTTTGCACTACTAATAATTTCCCCTTTACTCTTCTCAATATCTTCACTAATTTGTCGAATATCTCCTAAACTCGGTGATACACTGGTTTCTAATGGACAGGCAGGAGCTATGATACCCGTAGTGCTTCTCGCAATATCAGGCTCACTTATCGTATTTAACGCTGAAATGATGATTCGTGCCTCTTTTTTAACCATTTCGACATGCATTAATATCTCCTTCTCCTTGCTTGCATATCCAGCTTTAGCAAATAATTCTGCAGTAGATTTCAAGAGTTTTGAACCCAAATCTAACAATTGAGTTTTCTTTTGCAGGTCAGTTTCTATATCTGCTTGAATAATATTCCAAGCAGCATCAAAATAAGAAGAGGTGGCAAAGGCCCAATCAGCTGCTTTATCAAAGCCTCCCTTTCTATAGGACTCTGTGGCATTCCGAAGCATTAATTTAATTTTAGGATACAATTGAGCTCTTAAAGACTGATCTATAGTTTGATCGAAATTGCAACCGAATTCTAAAGCTAAACAAATATTAGAATTACCTGATGCGAGAAGTTTCAATTTGCTTTCAGTATATAATTCACCAGCTTTCTTAAATAAGTTAGCGGAATTAGCATATCTTCTAGAATCTTGATAATTCTCAGCCATTTCCATGCTTTCCCATGCTTTACATAAATAAAATACTGCTTCTAATTCAGACTTCTCTTTTTCATTTTTAAAGGATTCACATACCGATGCAAACTCAGAAGCTGCTTGGGAAAATTTTTCAGCTGCGATTAGGTTCTCTCCCCTTTTAGCTAACATTCTCCCTTCTTCAAGATTTACACGACCAAAACAATATCGAATTCTCAGATCGGCTATTTTTATTAAATTAGAAATTCTATCTATTGAAATCTTTTCCGTAGAATTTTTCAGTTTTGAATTAAGATCTTTCTTAGCATTAGTAAACATATTCATAGATTCCTCGTACATTTTAATCGCTCTTTCTTGTTGCTCCTGTTTACTCAATAGATCGGCTTCTTCTAATATAGACCATGCCAAATAATATTTAGTTTCATATTTAAAAGACCTCAATTGTTCAAGTTTCTGGCTTGCCAGTTCATACTGTATTTTAGCGTTCGAATGATCCTCCATTTTATGAGCGAGTTTGGCACTCTCAATTAAACCCCATGCACTTACATATTCTTTTCGCTCATCCATTTTTTGTTTCAACGGTTTGTAACCAACATTTTCTAATGAACTTTCATGAGCTTTTTTACTTTTTTCATAATATTGGGCAGATATTGAGTAATTTCCTAAACGATCTTCTATTCGAGCAAGATACTCATAAATGCTCGCTGTATGATAAATGAACCCCCACTCTTCAGTTTCGTTAATTAGATTCACAAATAAATCTCTTGCTTTATTCATCACATCATTACTACCAGTAAGTATGCTTAATTCCTCATAAAGAAGACCTAATCTGATACGGTAAGTAATTATGAATCTTCTAGATTCTACAATAAAATTAAGATTCTTCTCGGCTTCGCTTATTGCAGCACTTAGCATTTCGATTTTCTCTTTCTTATCCTCACTAACATCTGCTAAAGTTTTATAAGCTCTATAAAGTGCGGAATATCCAGAAGATCGTATTAAACCTCCTTCATATTCTTCCCCCATATTTTTTGCTTTTTTAGCATATTTAAGCATTTCTTCTGAATTTTTATAGCGATTCTCCTTTACTGAATCAAATAAAATTAATTGAGAATAAGCAAAAGTTTGAAATTGATATACCTGTGTTAAAAATGGAGGAAAATGAGTATGATCTAAGAGTTTATCTTTGAAATATTCAATTGCTTTTTTGGCAAATAGTTTTCTTCGTTCTAAGTTTAAAAAGCTCCTACGAGCGAAGGTACCATAGTATGTAGCAGGTACGCTGTAAGAATAAAAATAGCCAAGAGTGTTTGAAAATTCAAAAATTTTTGCAAAATTTTCCATTTCGTTGACATCATTTACGACTCTTTCCTTAATGACATTATATTTTCCCACTAAAACAACAAAATAGTATAACCAAAATAGAATTCTTACTAATAAAAGTTTATCCTTGACATTCCTTGCCTGTTCTATAGCATGCATAAAAAAATCCATTGCTTTATTAAAGTACTCTTCTTGCCTCCTATAATCTTCAATAAACCTAACGGAATAATGGTAATATCCAGTAGCACAAATAAAATTGACTCTTGCTAAGATTTCATCATTTTGACAACCTTTAGTAGCTATTATCGCTTCTTCCACCATTGAAATTATTTTCTGAGTTTCATACTTCGTAGTTCCATCTAAACTAAAGGGACCAATCAAAAATTCAAAAGCATATTTAATAAATCCTAAAACGACTATTGATTCTCCAATAGCTTCAAGATTCCCAGCTTCCATTGAAATAGAAAAAGCTTCTTGACAAATAGTAATTCCTGATGCTTTAATGGTTAATAATTCATCTCGTTGAGTACAATTTGTTACTAAAAGCCATGATGTCGACGCAGCTCGAGCTAAAACTCTTGCAACACTACATTTTTCACCGATACTAGAATAAGTATCATTAGCCTTTTGGAAATAATTGATAGCATTTTTGCATTGTACTCGTGTCTTCTCATTTGTTTCTGTTATTAAGGCAGTATTATAGCATGCTTCAGCTCGACATTCTAATTCTTGAGCTTTATTACCAGTCTCGAGAAAATACTTCGCAGCTTTTTCATATGCATCTTTTGCATGATTTATGAATTCTTTATATTGCATAGCAGATTCTGCTTGATTAGCAGATCTCGAACTTGAATATCCAAGTCTTTTATAAATTTCTCCCTTTTTATTAATATCATCATCTGAAACTATCAAATTCAATGCATTTTCATATAAGTTTGCTGCCGCTATCCAGTTATACTCCTTTTCTTCTTTAACTGCCTGATCTAAAATAGATTGTAAATTCTTGGCTTCCATCATCCTATACTAATGGGAGATATAATATTTTGACAATTTTGGCAAATATAGATAATTAGTCCTTGATCTATAAAGTATATCTATCAAGAACTTAATAAAAATAAAACTGAATTTTCTTACGAATAAACCCAATGTTTTACAGTCTTTTCTTTCAATAGAATTATTTTCCAAATACAAATCGGCTAAAGCGATTCATTTGACCATAATAATCGAATAATGCATCAATTCCTCTAATTTTTAAGTCAGTATTCATACATATTTTGTTATGTAAAAACCCATCGGGCGGTATTTGAGTAATTTCTGTAGCAATTTTATTTACTTCTTCTTCCAATTTTTCTCGTGGCACACTCAAGCTAACGAGTCCTATTTGTTCAGCTTCTTTTCCCGTTATTGTTCGACCCGTCATTAATAAATATCGAGCTTTTTTAACCCCTAAATAGAACTGCCATAGGGGCATACTCCCCGCGCCTCCCCATTTCTGGGCAGGATGTCCAAAGATAGCATCATCAGCAGTAACTGAGATATCGCATAGAAGTTGTAGATAACATCCTGCATCGGTACAATACCCGTGAATTTGGGCGATTGTAGGTTTTGGAAAATCGAATATTCGTGGATATTTTGCATAAATCTTTTTATTTAGAATTTCATATGAATTTTTATAGTTCCAACCTCCTTCTGGTACAGTCATATAATATGACTCTTTAAGATCAAATCCAGAGCAGAAACTTTTACCGTTAGCCTTTAACACAATTACTTTTGCTTTCTTATCCGCTTCAGCATAATCAAGTACGGCGTCTAACTCATCAAGTAGTTGAAAATTCAATGCGTTATGTTTTTCTGGTCGATTTAAGATAATATAGCCAATTTTTTTAATAGTTTCATAAATAATTGTTTCAAATTCCATATTAACACCTTTATGTTTTAATTATACAATTTTAATTATTGAAACTCGCATTTATATTTATCAGTCTTTTCAAGTCGTTATTTATTCTGACTTTAATAATGATACTTTTAGTTTGCATTAAAGTTTTTGAAGAAATTCTTTTTCCCACTCTGTTTAACTCAATATAATTTTTAATATCTTTATTAGTAATATAATCGATATGGAATTATAAAAGAGGTTTAAAATATTATGAAAGTACTCGCATTGGGTGGAGCAGGAGATATGGAAAGAATGGCTAACTTGCTCCTTATTACGGTAAAATTTTTTCAGGAAAGGATATCTTAGTAGTTAGAGAAGGATAATTTTATTAAAATCCTACAATTCCAGGAGTATTATTATCTGTTGTAGATAGTTATTTAATATTTTTAAGAAATTCATTTTAAAGGTATTTGAATACTGTTTTCTTATCTCAAAGAGGGATAGAAGCATTTATTTATATACTCTTTACACTATATTTCCTACATTGGTGTAAGTTATATATCAAATATATAATTTAACAAGTAACAAGGGGATATGGGTTAATGTTAAATAAACGTAAAATTCGAATTTTGTGCATTTTATTTATGATATTTTCAATTTCAATATCTATGTTGATTTATTCTAATCTAAATATTAATGGCTTTAAAGATGATGAAAATAAATATATTCAGGATTTAGATTCACCATTAAAGCTTTCAAATAACCCTCCAAATTATAAATACTTTAGCTATTATAAAGAAATAACAATAAATCATTTAAAAGTTGCTGAAGATCTTACTGATTTTCCATTATTAATTTCTATTGATGATTCTGATTTACACACAGAAGTTCAAGCAAATGGAAACGATATTGCCTTTTCAAATGGCACAGATTGGTTGGATTATGAGATAGAACTATTTGATCAAGACTATGATGCTACTCATGCCCGATTAATAGCATGGATTAGAGTTCCTTCAATTTCAAGTTCTACTGATACAAAAATTTACATGTATTACGGAAATTCCACTATGACAGCCCGACAAAACCCGACAGGGGTTTGGACTTCAAATTATAAAGCAGTTTGGCATTTAAATACAACTTTATTAGACTCAACGTCAAATAATAATGATGGAACGAATTCGGGGGCTGATGATGTGTCAGCGCTTATTGGTAATGGTCGAGATTATAATGGGGCTGCTTCAAATGGGGACTATTCAAATATGGGTTCAGGTTCCAGTATAGATAATATTTTTAATGGTGGAGCAACGATTTCTGCTTGGATTTATCCAGAAGGATGGGGAGGAGGAAATTACGGTCGAGTTTTAGCCAAGTCATCTGTTACAGATGGTAGTGATGGATGGGTTTTATGTGTTGATGGAATTTCCCCTGCAACTCAACAGTTAATATTTTTTCGAGGAATCTATGATTCTTCACCGCCTGCTGGTGATTCTAGAGGTCTTTGGTATACAGGTGATTATACAGTAAACCCTAATCAATGGAATTATGTCACAATAACTTATGATGATAGTGTGTGTGATAATTATCCTATTATATATATAAACAATAATATGTGGGATATCAGTAATCTTTCAATAGATGATCCTCCTCCTGAAGAGGGATATGCGCAAGATGATTCATCTCAATCAGTATATATTGGTAATTATGGGGGTGCAGCTAAAGATAGAACTTTTGATGGTCCAATTGACGAAGTCCGGATCTCATCGGGGATTAAGTCATTTGGTTGGATTAAAACAGAATTTAATAATCAAAATGATCCTGATTCATTTTATTCGATTAGTGTTGCAATTTCAATTGATACTATACCTCCAAATGTAACAATAAACTCACCGCATCAAAATGATTTACTTGGAGATACCGCACCAAATTTTAATGTTACTATCAATGATAACGGTGTTATCGATAAAATGTGGTATAGATTACTTAATGGTACAGTAACTACGGTTAATACAACTTTTACGACAAATGGAACTATTAGTCAAACACGATGGGACGAGATAGGAAATGGAACAGTGACAATTCAATTCTTTGCCAATGATTCTTCAGGAAATATAGGATTTTCAGAAGTTATCGTGAGAAAAGATATTTATTATCCAACCATTATTATTAATTCTCCAAGCCTTTTTGAACTTTTTGGTGTTACTGCTCCTAATTTTAATGTAGAGGTTAAGGATGTTAATGGTGTAGATGATATGTGGTATACATTAAATAATGGTATAGAGACATATTTCACTACAAATGGTACAATTTCACAATCAGCTTGGGATTTATGTGGTAATGGTACTGTATCTATAAAATTTTATAGCAATGATTCCTTGGGTAATGAAGGTTTTTCTGAAGTTATAGTGAGAAAAGAAGTAGAATCTCCAACAATTCAGATTAATTTTCCAAATAGTTATGATCTTTTTGGTAAAACTCCTCCAAATTTTAATGTAGAAATTTATGATAATAATACCGTAGATGATATGTGGTATACATTAAACAATGGTATAGAAACTTACTTCACTACAAATGGTTCAATTTCACAATCAGCTTGGAATGCCTGGGGTAATGGCACTGTTTCGATCAAATTTTATGCGAATAACTCTTTGGGTAATACAGATTTTTCCGAAGTAATTGTTAGGAAGGATGTTATAAATCCTGGAATTACAATTAACAGCCCTGACGATTATGATTTATATGGAAAATCAGCACCTTCATTTAATGTTATAATTACTGATCCTAATGGGATCGAATCAAAGTGGTATACACTGGATGGGGGAAATACTAATACTACCTTCACATCAAATGGGATAATTAATCAAACTCGTTGGGATGAAATGGGAAGTGGTACAATAGTACTAAGATTTTATGCAAGAGATAATGTTGGAAATATAGGTTTTTCAGACGTATATATTGATAAAGATATTGACAGTCCCAACATTACTGTTAATGCCCCAACTCCCTATGAAGTATTTGGAGTAAGTTCTCCAAGTTTTAATGTTGAGATAGTTGACAGTAGTGGTATTAATTCAATGTGGTATTCGATTAATGATGGAATAAACATAACATTCACTTCAAATGGAACTATTAATCAAGCATTATGGAGTCTTGAAGGAAATGGAACCGTTTCAATCAAATTTTATGGAAAAGACTCATTAGGAAATGAAGGATTTTTAGAAGTTATTGTTCGAAAAGATATTAATCCACCTTCGATACAAATTAATTCTCCTAATGCTTACGAATTATTTAATGAAATTGCTCCTACTTTTAATGTAGAAATTTGGGATATTAATACCGTGGATGAGATGTGGTATACATTAAATAATGGTATAGAAACCTACTTCACTACAAATGGTTCAATATCACAATCAGCCTGGGATATATGTGGTAATGGTACTGTTTCAATCAAATTCTATGCGAATGACTCTTTGGGTAATGAGGATTTTTCAGAAGTGATCGTTCGAAAAGAGATTGGTATTCCTTCGATAACAATTAATTATCCCTATGATTTTAACCTTTTTGGAAAAACAGCTCCCAACTTTAATGTAGAAATTTGGGACAGTAATGGTATTGATACAATGTGGTATACATTAAACAATGGTATAGAAACTTACTTCACTACAAATGGTACAATATCACAATCAGCTTGGAATGCCTGGGGTAATGGTACTGTATCAATAAAGTTTTATGCAAATAATTCATTGGGTGGTGAAGATTTTTCCGAAGTAATTGTTAGGAAGGATGTTATAAATCCTGGAATTACAATTAACAGCCCTGACGATTATGATTTATATGGAAAATCAGCACCTTCATTTAATGTTATAATTACTGATCCTAATGGGATCGAATCAAAGTGGTATACACTGGATGGGGGAAATACTAATACTACCTTCACATCAAATGGGATAATTAATCAAACTCGTTGGGATGAAATGGGAAGTGGTACAATAGTACTAAGATTTTATGCAAGAGATAATGTTGGAAATATAGGTTTTTCAGACGTATATATTGATAAAGATATTGACAGTCCCAACATTACTGTTAATGCCCCAACTCCCTATGAAGTATTTGGAGTAAGTTCTCCAAGTTTTAATGTTGAGATAGTTGACAGTAGTGGTATTAATTCAATGTGGTATTCGATTAATGATGGAATAAACATAACATTCACTTCAAATGGAACTATTAATCAAGCATTATGGAGTCTTGAAGGAAATGGAACCGTTTCAATCAAATTTTATGGAAAAGACTCATTAGGAAATGAAGGATTATTAGAAGTTATTGTACGAAAAGATATTAATCCACCTTCGATACAAATAAATTCTCCTAGTCCTTACGAACTATTTAATGAAATTGCTCCTGCCTTTAATGTAGAAATTTGGGACAGTAATGGTATTGATACAATGTGGTATACACTAGATGGGGGAAATACTAATACTACTTTCACATCAAATGGTTCAATTTCACAATCAGTCTGGGATATATGTGGTAATGGCACTGTTTCAATCAAATTCTATGCGAATGACTCTTTGGGTAATCAGGATTTTTCCGAAGTGATCGTTCGAAAAGAGATTGGTATTCCTTCGATACAAATAAATTCTCCTAATCCCTACGAACTATTTAATGAAATTGCTCCTACCTTTAATGTAGAAATTTGGGACAGTAATGGTAT
>JBHLRA010000127.1:0-2105 GCA_048883045.1 Candidatus Thorarchaeota archaeon
GATGCATTTTCAGCATAAAAAAGAGTCCCATTTGGATAAAAGATTTGAAGATACCCCTTAGTTAGCGTTATATCTGAAATTAGTTCAGTAGCTATTGATGCATTAATTTTTAGTTTATCATTTATTTGGAATGTTGAATTCTTATTCCACTCTATTCCATTATTTTTATAGATATCTACACCTTTCACATAGTTAGGAGCTTCTGCGACAAATTCCCATAATCCATTCGTTATAATATGATTAGGGATAATAACCGTAGTATTACCATAACCTGCCCCTATAACATCATTTACTTTATTATTTAAATAAGGATCAATTACTTCAGTAATATTCCAATTTAATGGTTTAGTGAAGTTAAAATAATAATCACTTGAATAAGAGCCAGGAATAGAGACAGGGAAATACATTTTCCAGAGGGTGTACGTATCATTTTTGACCAGAAACTCGCTCCCTTCAGTTCCTAATTCAGTGTATGTTTTTCGAGACGATTTAGCACTCACAAATATATCAGTATCAATATTAATTGATCCGCTTGAATTTGAAGAAAATAAAAACTCATGAGTCGCTCCACCTACAATTCCAGCCCAATCATTATATAAAGATATAGTACCTAACCCGTATTTTCCTGGTATGTCTGAAAATTGTCCTGTAGTCCCGTGAGTGATATCTATCATTGAAAGATTGATTTGAGTTGGCCTAGGGATGTTTGGTATATTCAGAGTAATATTATCTACATAAAATGTCAAATTTCCATTAGGATTTTCATTGCGTTTAGTAGCGATACCAAATAATATATTCATCTCCCCAGGAGGGTTCAAATTATATAAATAAGGATTAAATGGTAATATGGTGTCAGAATACCATGCATTTCTTACATGATCACTGGGTTTTCCTAAGCTAAATTCTCTTGAAATGCCATCTACCAAGATCCTGCAAAAGACATAACTCCCTCCCGTAAAACCCGAGAGCCAAGTTTCATTTTCACACATGAATCTGTATTTAAAATTAATCTCCCATTCGGTATTAGGAATTTCTTCTCGATCTAAATTAAATGTATAATTAAGGTATGAATCCACTCCATACCAATCACCAGCAGGAAGGTGATAAAGTGCTAAATAGATTGAATCATTTGATCCCGAGGGTGCGTCGTACCAACCATAATTAATATAATCCTCATATCCATTATCAGTATGATTTGACCAGGATAAAAAATCAATTCCCGTATCAAATGTTTCGTTCATCCATAATTTATCATTTTCATAAATCCTTGTAACATTACATAATATCTGTTTAGCACTCCAGTCGTTAGGGACTTTTATTGATGCGTTGTCATTATTATCTAAATATAAGCCGTTATTTGGAAAATAAGCACGACCATATTCCGATACATTTTGAGCTTGTCCAACTCCAGAAAATTCAAATAAAGGAGAATTACTTAATCTTAAGTTAAAATTATCTCTAACTTCGACATCTTCGTTCGAATATGATTTGTTGCTAAAATTGCTGGTAAAAACTGTGTTAAAACTAAATAAAAATATTAGACTTGAAAAGAATAATAAACCTGATAAGATATATCCTATTTTTCTTACATTCATAGAAATGGTAATTTAGCCTTAGATTTAGAGTATAATATTTTTGAATTAATAAAAAATTTCCGAACCTATATAATTAAGTAACTTAAAATAATAATTAAATATTCCAATTATAAATTAACTGATCTTCCTTTTTTTCAGTGAACAAATCAGACTTTTCATAAGTCAAAATTTATATGATTGATTTGTTTTAAATTAATTTTTTTAAAACATAGATTAAAAATGCTTAAATTATAAATCGATACCTTCATTAAGCATTTCCATATTCGTTTGATACTTTTTTCCCGAAAAATTTTTTCTTAATATGTTCTCAACCTTCTCTCTATCAATTGGTAAAAATCTTAAAATATAACCTAAAATAAGAGTGTTCATATATTTTAGATCTCCTGTGTATTTTAAAGTTATTTCCGAAGCGGGTATAAAGTAGAATTTATCTGAGATATCAAAGAGAATCTTTAATAAAGAAGGTAATGGAGGATATTCAATACCTATTAATTTTTTTTCATAGGTAGA
>JBHLRA010000127.1:2205-8937 GCA_048883045.1 Candidatus Thorarchaeota archaeon
CCCAAGCATAAACTAGAATCTATAAAAGCACAATTGTCTCTTTCATCAATAGCAGAACACGCATATTGACTATAACATATACCACAATTATTACACAATTTAGGATTAACATATCTTTTTATTATCGGTTGTCTTTTTACTGTTTTTTGAATGCACTCGTCTTTTATAAGAATTACCTGAAGAGACTTATTTTCTAATACATCTATACCTTTAGCAAATATGAGATTTTTTAATTTTGAAGCATGTCCATCCTGTTGATCCTCAAAATGCTTTATTACTGTCACTTCCGCTCCAGTCCCCTTTAGAAACGCTTCTAAATCAATCCTTTTTTTAAGATTTCCCTCCTTATAATAACGCGTATCACTACCTGGATGAGCTTGTTGGCCAGTCATTCCGATCCAGCCATTATCTAATATTAATACTAAAATCGGAGCTTTATTATGAATTCCATTTAAGAGTGCTGGAATCCCAGAATGAAAAAAAGTTCCATCTCCAATGATTGCAATGTTTAAACTTTCACTTGTATGAGCGACTCCTTGAGATAAAGCGATACTTGATCCCATACAATATTTAACATTAGCAAAAGAGAATGGAGGAAGACTTAAAAGAGTATAACATCCAATGTCTTGGTAAAAATAGATTTTTTTTCCCGATTGTGATTCAATTTTCTTAACGGCTTTCTTTAAGGCATATCCTGTTGTTCTATGGGGACATCCTGCACACATTATCGGCTTTCTTTCTACAATATCATACTTTTTCTCAACAAACTCGTTTAAATCTATTTTCGTTTCTAATTTAGTTATTTTTTTTAATGCTAAAGCAACAATAGTAGGATTTAATTCTCCTACAAAAGGTAACAACGATTTATCTTTTAAATAAGAAAATGGATCCTTCCCATGGATTAGTACTTTAATATCATTTTTCTGGGCAATTGCTAGTACCTGGGTTTCGAGATAAGGATCATTTTCTTCTACAACTAATACTTGGCCACATTTTTCAAGAAAAGTGACAATTTTTTTCTCTGGAACGGGATTAATAAATCCAATTTTTAGAATAGGGGCATCTAACTCGAGAAATTCCAACGCTTCGAGTACGTAGCCGTATGATACTCCACTTGTTATAATTCCTAAGTTAAAATCATTTATAGCATCCTCATTTTCAACTCTGTTTAAGCTGCTCTTTTCAGACATTTCAAGTGCTTTTCTCATTCTATTATAAAAGTGATCTTCCTTCATCTCCAAAAAATAAAGGCTTAATGCGACATTTACTTCCCTTGATAAATCAAAATCGTCTTTAAGCTGAGATTTTTTTATTTCTCCAATATTAACATTACTCCTAGCATGAGAAACCATTGTAACTGTTCTTAATATTACAGGAAGCTTTAACTTTCTTGATATCTGAAATGCTTCTTTAGTAAATTGCAAACATTCCTGTGGATTGCTCGGCTCTAAGGCTGGTATTTTAAAAAGTTTTAAATAATTGCGAGAATCCATTTCTACCGCACTTGAATGTTGTTGTGGGTCATCAGCAACTAAAATAACCATAGCTGAATTTTCATTTTTTGGACGAGTTGTAGAGAGGGCAAATAAAGGGTCTGAGGCGACATTTAATCCTACGTTTTTCATACCGACCATAGCAGCAGCTCCTCTAGCATACGCAGCACCAGCAACTTCAATCGCCACTTTTTCATTAATACTACATTCAACCCATTTCAAACCCGCCTTTTTGAAAATAGACTTAAAAGTTTCTCCAACTTCGGAACTAGGTGTACCTGGATAATATGTATAAATATCAACACCGCTTTCCAAAGCACCACGAACTATCGCTTCATTACCTAAAAAGAATTTTTCCTCACCAGGTTCTCCTTCAACTATTTTCTCATAACTCATTGTCTTAAAAAATTATAGTCTAAATTTATTTCTATACAATTATTAAATAAATAACTTCAAGATTTTGTATCATCAATCCCTTATTAAGATACATTGATTTTAGAGTAATTTATACTCTTTTTTTTCACATAAAAATTTAAACGAGAATGTCTTAATTCCTTCATATTATCCAAATATCTTTAAATTAAAAACCTAAGATTGTAAGAGTAGATTATAATGGGAAAAGGTGGAGTAGTTTTAGGTCTGATAGGGATTCTAATTGGAGCAGGAGGTCTAGTATTTGGATTTATTGCTTGGAGTTCCCTAAACACAATACAGACACAAATTGATGAAAATATTGAAACGTGGTATACAATAGATAATTCAACATATAATGTTGCTCCCGCTGCTACTGTGTTAGAATTAATAAATAATACTATTTCATTTGAATTAACTTCAACTGCTTCTGTTTATATGTCATTTACTTGTAAAGCTGAGATTTTTCCTTCTGGTGGAACTTCTTCTGTGTTTTTCTTTTTTAAAGTGGATGGAGTAATTCTTACCAGTCCAATGACAGAAGTAGGAAATCTTAATGGGGGATCAACAGAAGATTATTTTGCAGTACATATCCAACATTTTATAGAAAGCATGACTGCTGGAAGCCATAACATTACTGTACTTGTATCCTCTGGTATCGATTTAAATTATATATCAGAAAAGACGCTCTTCGTTCAAAGTTCCACATAATTTCAAATTTCTCATTTTTTTTTTATGTTTTTAGACAAATAGAGATAGTTAATTTTGGAAATTTCAAGTCTCGGTTTAATTAATTTTAATGGTCTAATTATTAACTATAATAAAAAAAAATATGATTTATGGAATTAGAGTTTGAATAAGTAGGGATGATCCCATAAAACTATTTACGCCTCCAATTTGAGCGGGACAAGTATTATATATAACTGCAACGTAAATAGAAATAACATAAGTTCCGGGATCCAAATCCTTAAATATTGCATAAAAGCTTATTGGTATCCATTCAACATCATCTTCAGCAGCATTGTCTAAAATTTCTTCATATACAAACCCGGGAGTTTGTAAATCACCATCAACTGCAAAGTATAATATAAGCGAATGTCTTAATGTATCGATAGGATCCAATTTTGCATTACCCGCGAACGAAACATAAACCCATTCTCCAGAATTAACTTCAATTGATGTATTTAATTGATCAATTGGCTCATAGCTAGAATTTACATCTATAGTATTCAACAATAAATTATGCCATGTGTTTACTACACCAGATTCATCAACGGGGGGTGCTGATACAAAAAATATTTGATACACTCCAATTCCTAAAGCTCCTAATGCGATTATAAGAGCTAAAACAGCTAAACCAGAAGATTTTGACATATTTTATACCTTTTAATGATAAGTGGATTATTTTTGATATAAAAATCATTAAATAAACATTTTTTAATAAATTTTACTTTTTAAGGCTGAAATAATATAATATTAGAAAAGCCACTTGAAATTAGCCCAAAAAGAAATATGAAATAATAATTCCTTTATTTTTGAATTCATTGCATCTTAAAAGTCGAAAATTAAGACTAATAGCAATATTCAGGTGTTAAGGAATAAGGATAGAAAGGTTGTAAATATTTCCTTAATTCATAACAAAGATGACATTCATTGACAAAATTTTGATTATGTTGAAATCCGTGGCTTTCAGCAAGTTTTAATAATCCGATAGGTCCTTCATTAGAAACAATTGATAATATGGGATGTTTTTCAACATCATAATCATTTAATATTTTAGTTAGAGATTGGATATTGGTATTCCCTATACTAATTCCCGGACAAAGAGTAACATTTCCTTCGCAATCTATTTCAATAGTTTCTGGATTTTTAAGATCTCCATCGATCCAAAATGGTACAGGACATTCTCCTGATGGTAACTCGGGCTTTAAATCTAGGTATTCTCTCAATTCTGTAGCTCGTCCTTCTACTCCCATAGGTAATCTATGAAATTCTACGTCCTCTATATCCCCTAATATTTCTAAATTTTTTTTTGTTATCTTATTGAAATAATTCTCCGAAGCCAAATCGTTTACAAAATAGCTATCTACATAAATAGTTTCAAATTCAAGATCCACTGCCGCTATTAGAGCATTTTTTACAAATTCTAAAGGAATAAACTCTTGATGAAAAAAATCAAAACTAAAAGTTAAGGCATTTAATCCTGCTTTCTTCAATTTCCTTAATTTTTTCTTAGCATTTTCAATACCTTTTGCCCAAAAACTATTTGTAATAACTCCTTTACGAGCGATACCCAATTTGTTTGCTTCCTTAATTATATGTTCTAAATAGTCGAAATATAGAAATGGTTCTCCTCCGTGAACCCAAACTGATTGTAATGGGTGCATATTTGACAATTCTTTTAAATACCTTGAAGCTTCTTTTGGTTTAATGTAACCCACTCGATTTGGTCCGGCTTTATAACTACAATGTTGACATTTTGCGGGACATTTGAATGTAAGAAGAAAATCAACATCTTTAACTTTCAAAAGAGAATCACCCCTATTAAAAAAGAATTTATGGATATATTAAATTTTTTGAATTTTTTTGAGTAATAAATATACAATTTTAATCTTTTTAATGCAAAAATTATCTTTAAAATCTTGTATGAAATCAAATAGACTTTAATATGAGTGAAAGAAAAGAAATTATCCAAATTTTTAAAATTACTTAACAATTTTTAAAATTAATTGCATAATTAAAACGAGTTAAAAAAGCTAATGACAATTTTATTAAATCCTAAAAAGCATGATCGCTATTATCCCGATGAAAACTCTAAAGAGATTATGCTTAAAACTATTGATTTTTTCGAAAAGAAGGGAAAAGTAAAGTTAAAAGAAGATTATCATGAAAGAGTTTGGTATTCTGATTTTATTGAGTTTCAAAAAAACAACAAAATTTTTGCTCAGCTTCTAACACCATCTCAATATGGTGATAATGAGGATTATCGCTGGGATACTTGGCGTATTTGCGAATTTAACGAAATTCTTGCATTTTATGGTCTTAATTATTGGTATACATGGCAAGTCTCCATTCTCGGGCTTGGCCCCATATGGATGAGTAACAACGAAAAAATGAAGAAGAAAGCTGCTCAATTACTTAAAGAAGGTGCTATATTTGCATTTGGGCTTTCCGAAAAGGATCACGGTGCCGATATCTATGGAACTGAAATGAAACTTACAATGCAAGAGAATGAGACTTATTTGGCTAATGGTGAGAAATATTATATAGGTAACGGTAATGAAGCGGAGATGGTATCAAATTTTGGTAAACTTGCAGATATAAATGGAAATATCCCTCCTTATGACATGAAAAATAAAGAGCAATATGTATTTTTTATAGCGAATTATAAACATAAAAATTATGAATTGAAGAAAAATGTCTGCGATAGCCAAAATTACGTGGCAAATTTTGCTCTACATGATTATCCCATAACAGAAGATGATATTCTTTCTAAAGGAGAAGATGCATGGAATGCTTCACTAAATACTGTAAATATTGGGAAATATAATTTAGGATGGGCTTCAATTGGTATTTGCACACATGCTTTTTATGAAGCTATTCATCATGCTGCTTATCGTAGATTATATAATATGTATGTCACTGACTTTCAACACGTTAAACAGAATTTTGTAGATGCTTATACAAGATTAGTTGCTATGAAATTATTTGGATTAAGAACCGCTGATTATATGCGTGTAGCTTCTAAAAAAGATAGGCGCTACCTACTTTATGCCCCTGTTATGAAAATGAAAACTACAACACAAGGAGAGGAAGTTATCAATCTCTTATGGGATGTTATAGCAGCAAAAGGGTTTGAAAAAGATATGTATTTCGAGAATGCTGCTACAGATATTCGTGCACTTCCAAAGCTCGAGGGCACGGTTCATGTTAACATTGCATTAATTTTGAAATTTATGTTAAGCTTCTTTATGAATCATAAAAGTTATGAAGAAGTTCCAAGACAAGATGCTATAAAGAATGACGATTTCCTTTTCAATCAAGGACCCGCTCGTGGATTAGGAAGAGTCCGCCTTCACGATTGGAAACCAGCTTTCGAGAATTATAATTTACCCAATGTTAAGATTTTCTTAGAACAAATAAAATTATTTAATCTTCTAGGAACAAAAGCTACTCCAGACGCTGAACAACAAAAAGACATGGATTTTATGCTCTCCGGAATTGGTGAGATCTTTTCTCTTATTGTCTATGCTCACCTTATCATAGAAAATGCTCCGATATATAACATCGATGAAGATACTGTTGATCAAATTTTTGATTTTCTAGTAAGAGATTTTTCGAAATATGCATTAAACCTTTATCAAAAATCTAGCACTACTCCTGAACAGATGGAGTGGTGTTTAAAAATGATAAAAAAACCGAATGTAGATGAACAACGATTTAATAAAGTCTGGAGCATAGTACACAACCTAAAAGATGCATATCAGATGAGTGATTAAATTATTTATTTTAAATTCTATTTTTTTCCTTAATTGTAAATTTCAAAATTCTTAACCTTTTAATTTAGTTGCTTCCATACAAAATTAACCATGAATAGTTTTGATAGAATCTGGATGGCACTTAACCTTGAAGAACCAGATAGAATTCCTACTCATACCATAAATATTGATGGAAATGTTGCTGATAAGATATTAGGAAAACCAGAAAAAACGGCATTTGATGTTTTTGATGAGATGGAACAAAAATATCCAGATGAATGGGTAGAAAAGATTAATCAGATATTGGATGATATTGAAATTAGTGTCTTTGCGAAGTGTGTGCGGGCAGG
>JBHLRA010000128.1:0-6343 GCA_048883045.1 Candidatus Thorarchaeota archaeon
GAAATCAAGACTCTCTTACCAGACTTTATAGTAGGGGTAATCGTTTCATGCCAATATGGTAGTACTCTTGCCACTGTATCTTTTAAACATTCTGTTAAAGGAAGTTCATCAGCACTTAAACCTTTATATTTCATTTCATTTCCAGGATACCTTGGATCACTTGTTTTAAGTGGAGGGGGTGGAACATCATAACTCCTTCTCCAAATGAGAACTTGCTCCTCTCCAATTTCCGCGGCCATTTTTGACTTGTAAAATCCTTGTAAAGCACCATAATGTCTTTCATTTAATCGCCATGATCGATATACTGGAATCCACATTAAGTCCATTTCATCTAAAACAATCCAAAGTGTCCGAATTCCTCTTTTAAGTACTGAAGTATATGCGATATCAAAAGTATAACCCCCTTCTTTTAATAATTTAGCTGCTTCTATTGCCTCTTCAATACCTTTTTCTGAAAGATCCACATCAGTCCAACCAGTAAACCTATTTTCCTTATTCCATGTACTTTCCCCATGCCTTAAAAGTACGACTTTATACATTCTAAATCATTTTCTTGATTAATAATCATTCTATTATAATATTATTTTAAAACTTAATATATATCTCTTTAGTTTTTAATTTACAAATTGATGGACTTTCTTTTTGTTTGATGAATAAGCTATATATAAATCTTAAAAAAATATTAAATTGTAAATTTCTAATTTTAAAAATATTTATTAAAAAGTGAGATCAATGTCGGAAAGCGTTAATATTCGAACCTATACTTTAAAAGATAAACTTATCTGGGGTTTAGCTAATTTCGGTACCTCGATAATTCAAGGGGTGTTCGCTACTACAACGGTAATCTTTTATCATGTGTATTTAGCATTAGATCCTTTTTATATTGGTGTAGCTGCAACTATATATGCCATTTGGAATGCTCTGAATGATCCCATTTTTGGATTTCTCTCTGATAAAACACGGACAAAATTAGGAAGGCGAATTCCTTTTATGAGATTCACGGCTCCATTCCTAGCCTTAACATTTATTATATTTTGGTTGGTACCTACAAATTTACCTGATTTTTCTACCTTCTTATGGATGTTAATTTTAATGTCCTTATACGATACATGTTATACAATAATAGGATTAGTATATTCAGCATTATTACCAGAACTTTCTGAAGACGATCAAGTTAGAGGGCAATTACAACAATTTTCTTCCTTATTCTATTTAATAGGTGTGATATTTGGGTTTTTTATTCCTGAAATTGTTCGTCCTGAAGTAGGGCAAACTAATTTAACTACATTCTATATTGGAATGGTTGTAGTTGGGATTATTGGAGCTACATGTATAGTTATTACTACTTATAGATTCAAAGAGCGTCCTGAATTTACGGTTGTAGACAAACCGCTTGGACTTAAAGCATCGATTAAATATACATTCAAAAGCAAGGCTTTTCTAATTATGACGGCAGCAAATTTCATGTCTGTTTTTTTTCAGCAAGTGCTGCTTAGCTATATGTTTTATTTAGCAGATTATGTAATGCAAGTTTCGACACTTATATTGTTAGCTGCTCTAATTCTTGGATTGATTGTCGGTGTATTCATAACAAATATTCTCTCTGGTAAATTTGGGGTTGTTCAAGCAAATCAAATTCATTTAGGATTTGGAGCTGTTTTTCTAATACTTTTACCCTTTATTCCAGAGATTTTAATATACTTATGTCTATTTATTGGTGGAATGGGGTTAGCTGGTCCATTAGTTTTGACAAATGTACTTTATGGTCAAATCGCTGATGAAGATGAATTAAAATCTGGAGTGCGAAGAGAAGCAGCCTTTTTTGGGACTAATGCAATGCTTACGAAACCTGCTCAATCTGTTGCTATAGCTGTTGGTCCTTGGTTGTTAGCCATTGCAGGATTCTTAACGGGCCAGGTAAATCAAAGCTTGGGAGCTCAACTAATGATTAAAATAATTATAGGATTATTACCTGGAATAGCAATGATAATCGCGGTAGTAATTCTGCTCTTCTATCCACTTAAGGGAGATTATTTAGCTGAAGTTCAAGAGAAAGTTTTAAAACTCCATGATGAGAAGCATTCAAAACTATAATTACTAAATAAATAATAATTTTATTTTAATTTTTTTTCTTTTTATTTATTTGAAAATTGCTCTATGTCAAATATAATTCTTTCTCCTGTGTCTACAAACCTTCTCATAGGTTGTTTTTTACTATCTGCTATTGATTTTTGAGCAGGTTGATATTTTTTGGCAGGTTTTCCAACATAGATCCAATCGGGTTCTAATACTTGATTTGTGCGGGTTACTGTCCATACACCTAAAGTTGTTCCTTTTCCTATTATGGTCCCAGGAGTTACAATTGAATAAGCTCCCAAAACTACATGATCTCCTATTATTACTTTTTTAATCAACAAATATTCAATATTTTCTATTTTGATGATAATACTTGAAAGAATTTGAGCTCCTTGTCCAATCATAACATTATTTCCATATTCAATAAATTCCATATCACTCCATCCATCAAACATAGTACTTTTAAAATCTGCTTTAATATCACATAGTTTGAAAGCAATAACATTAGCCCATGGAAAACAAAAGTTATTCCAAATCCAAAAAATATATTTTTTTAGTGTAATCCTAAGACAAAAATGGGAGTAGTCTTTGTTTTTTTTCTCAATTTTAAACAAGCCTTCACGTGGAGTATGTATTAATTTTAGTAAGATCAATAATAATTTACCAAGAAGTAAACTAATTAGAAGATATGCCCCCCACCATGCTAAAACATCGATAAAAAAGAAAATAATTCTCCAATGAAGAAAGTTTGAATCCATTGCAAAACTAAAGAAGGTTAAAATCATCGCTGTTGGCATAACTAGGGAAAAAACATGCAAAAATATAAAAAGCAAATTTGAAGTAAAAGTCCATCTAAAACCATTAGTCGTTATAGGGATTTGTTTTATTGCTATGTCATTCTCCATTAAAATCACCTCCTATTAAATTTTTAAGTTCTTCCCTTGTCAATTTTTTTGCCGGAAACTTACCAAATATCCCATTTTTTCCTAGTTTATCATATTTTATAGTCGCACAGAGGGGTAAAACTGTGGAGTTATCATCCATTTGTAAACCTGGCATTGCACCATTGGATAAACTAAAGACACAATTATTTCCGATTTCTGCTCCGAAGAAAGTTAAATTTTCTTCACCATAAACTCCATCAACTAAATGATTGCTAATATGTGCTGCTGTCCCAATATAACAATTATTACCAAATTTAATATGGCTATGAAAAAAACTTTCTTCAAAGACTGTTCCCCTTCCAACTTTATTTGAGCCTATAAATCTTAATTCCCAATTGAGGAGCCATGGAAACGGAGAACGAATAAATGCAAAAATAGGGTATTTGAATAAAAACGATCTAAAATGATAATAATCTAAAGCTGTTGAAGATTTATCTAAATTACGATCAAAAACTCCTTGATTGGGTCCTTTTTTATCAGCCATTCTATAGAACCATCGCGTAAATAATGCAACAAAGAACAAATGTAGTAGATAAAGACAAATAAAAATTATTGGAACAGAAAATAAAATTAGTAAAAACTTTAAGTTGAGAAGTAGATTTAACGTGAAAGTAACTGAAAACAAATTGGGTACTAAAAATCCAAAAAGTAATAAGTAAAATAAAAATCCAGGCAACATAAACGATCCTCCAATAATTATCCAGCCACAAATAAGATAGAAATGAAATGGTACAGACAGTTCTTTTGTGTGAGTTCTTAAATTTTCTTCATCATATTTTTCAACAGCACTCTTCTCAAAGATTAGATCTTTGAAAATGTTCTCTTCTTTAAGTAAATCTTCAGTTTTCATCTTTCTAGCAGGATATCCACTGTAAGTGGCATTTTTTTCTAATTTTTGATTTATTGCCGTAATGGTTAACAAATCTAGAATTGTATTTGATTCTATAATTGTTCCAGGTAATACAATTGAATGAGCTCCGATAATTACATTATCTTTTATTGATACTTTTTTTAAAATTAACTTGTCTTGGATAATTATATTGGAGGTTATAAAACTTCCTTGCCCAATTTTAACATTTTTTCCTAATTCAATAAATTCGCAATCGATCCACCCTTCATATAATGAATTAGAAAACGAACATTTGACTCCCAGCATTCTTAAGATTAAAATTTCAAAAAAAGGTAAAAAAAATTGACGTGCTAACCAAGTTGGCCATTTTCTTACAACGGCTCTTAAACTCCAATAACAGTAGTCCTTATCACTTTTATTTCTTAAGAAGACTCCTTCTCTTGGTTTATGCATAAGATTGATGAATATCAGAAATATTTTTGCCAAGATCGCAGAACTTAAGATTAATATGATGATCCCTAAAAAGAAAACAAATGGAAAAAGGATAAAGAATGTCAAATTGAGAACAGGGAAAAATTGCCAAAAAAACCATAACCATAATATCGAAGGTTGAGCGCTTATAATCATTATCAAAAGATAGATAATTATATACCTTTTTTTTGCAAGAGTATTTGTAGTTCTTGGTCCTACTCGCAAGGATGACGGAATTGAAATTTCAAAATCACTTTAATTTATGCTATTATTGAGCAAAATTTGCAGAATTTAGCTATTTATTTTTATATAAAAGAATAATTTTATCTTACCTATTTATTTTTATCCATTCAAAAAGAATCATTTAAACCTTTTTAGTTCTATTAATCCGTTTCAAATAAGGTAAGTTAGGAAATTCTTTTTAAAAGAAATTCGATATTCTATTTACATCAGTCCAAAAATAATTGAATAAAATTAAAAAATCACGCGAGTATAATAGAGGTAATTATTAAATGAGTGAATCTTTTTTTTGGTGGACTAAAGATCAATTAGAACTTCATGAAAGAGTAAAGGAATTTGTTGAAAATCATATTGAAGAAGCCGAATATTATTATTGGAAGAGGAAATTTCCTTGGCCATTAATAAAAAAAGTTGCTAAGGAAGGATATTTTGGAACTGGAATTCCAAAAGAATATGGAGGATGGGAACTAGGGGCGACTGGAGGTTGTATTACTGGTGAACAGTTAGGACGCCTTTATTCAGTTGGACAAATATTCACTGTAAGCATTTTGGCAGGGTTGGAACAAATTTTAAGGTATGCGACAGAAGATCAAAAACATAAATGGCTTCCAAAAATAGCAAAAGGTGAAGAATTAGGCGCAATATGTATAACCGAACCATTTGCAGGTTCTGATGCTGCAAATGTTTTCACTACGGCTGAAAAGGAAGGGGATGAATGGATTATTAATGGTAAAAAAAGATTTATAACTGGTGCTGGTGTAGCGGATAGATATTTTATTTATGCAAAAACAAGTGATGATCCTGTTGTTCGTAAACAATCTGGGCATTTAACTTCATTCATAGTGGAAAAAGGGACTCCAGGTTTTACGTTAGAAAAAATTAATCCATTAATTGGAATTGAGAATGTTCCAAATGGATACTTAGATTTTAATAATGTAAGAATCTCTGATGAGAACCGTATAGGAGCAGTTGGTAAAGGTTGGAATGTAATGATGGTGGGACTAAATTTTGAAAGACTGATTGGATCTACTATTTTATTAGGAATGCTTGATGATACCATTAGGTTACTTTTTCACCATACTAAAAGAAGAGTCCAATTTAATAGAACAACAAACCAGTTTCCAGGGATTCAAAATGGGATTGCTGAAATAATTACTAAGTGTAAAGTTGTAAGAACATTTGCTTATTATTGTGCTAAATTAATTGATGAAGGAAAGGAACCTATGATTGAGGCTTCAATTGCAAAACTTTTGGCTACTGAATTTGGAAGAGATTGTGCATTAAAAGCAATTCAAATATTGGGTGGCGATGGTTTGACACGATTTTACCCAACAGAGCGCTTTTTACGAGATTCGAAAATAGGAGAAATAGTTGGAGGAACAAATGAAATTCAGAAAATGATAATTTATAGATTTAGTGCTATGCTTCCTGAATCTAATGTAAATGTAAGATTAAGATGGAATGACGAAATTAATGCCCCATTAATATCAAAGAGAGATTCTAAATTCAAAGGTCTAGAGTTAAACGAAGAAAATATTCTAAAAGTTATCGCTCACGATTTTAAAGTTAATCCCGGTCTATATATGACTCCAGATGATGTTAGAGAAGACATTGGAGGAGGAAGTCGTTCTGCAATTAGGAAAATTTTTGAAGCTTTGGAAAGTCAAAAATTAATTGTAATCCATAGAGATAGGCAAAAAAAGATAGCATTAGTAAAAGCCACTTACAAGGGTTTACAAAAAATGTTTCCAAAAGAACACTA
>JBHLRA010000128.1:6443-8916 GCA_048883045.1 Candidatus Thorarchaeota archaeon
CTTCCTAATTTTTTTGATGGTTTCGAAATCAAAATTTCCCATAGATTCCTGAGCTTTTGTATTCAAATCATTCCATTCTAGAAATTTCTCTTCTAATGACTTTTCCTTTACAGACATAAAATAGCATTATTATTAACAAAAATAAAATTTCTTATTTTCAGAAAAATAAATATTAAAAAACCAAACTGTAATATCATTTAGTTGTATAAAAGAAAGAAGGTGAAATAATGGATCTTCAACTTCCTAAACCAATCCTAAAAGGTTCTAAAAGTCTGGAAGAATGTATCTATGAACGAGAAAGTGTTAGAAGTTATAGTGATAAAAAAATTGAGATTGAAAAAATATCACAAATATTATGGGCTACTCAAGGGAAAAAGGGGGATAAGAGAACAGTTCCATCTGCAGGAGCGACTTACCCGCTAGAGATCTATCTCACCCTTAAGGATAAGGGCTATTTACACTATAATTATATACAACATGAGTTGAAATTGATTACAGACAGAGATATAACTAAGCAACTTGCTCAAGCGTCATGGGACCAATATTTTATTCATGAAGCATATCTTAATATAATAATTTGTGCTATATTTGGAAGAACAACTCAAAGATATGGTCAAAGGGGTATAAGATATGTTTACATAGAAGTAGGGCATTGTGCTCAAAATGTTCATTTAGAAGCTGTAGCATTAGGTCTGTGTTCAGTACCCATTGGAGCTTTTGATGATAATGCTGTTAAAAAAGTATTAGATCTTAAAAAACAAGTCGAACCTCTATATATTATTCCGATTGGATATCCAAAATGAAGAAAATTTTCTAATAATATCCTTGAGCTTTAAATTCAGCTTTATCTATAGAAAAATACATCATTTTAGAAGCAATGTTTTTATGTGTGACGTGACCTAAGTATTTCATTCCTACTCTTTCAGCAACCTTCCACGCTCGCGAGTTTGTCGGGTCGAGAAACAATGTGATTTTTCCTAATTCTAATACTTCAAATGCATATTCTATAAGTTTTTTCATAGCCTCAATCGCAAAACCACGACCTCGGTATTCATGTAGCACAGTGTAGAAGCATTCTACCCCATTTTGATTTCTAGAAGGCAATAATCCACACAATCCAATGTGATCTCCGCTTTCTTTATTAAAAATTATAAAAATAATGATTTGTGTAATAGAATTATAAGATTTAATAATTGACTGAAATAGATTCTTCGTATCGCTTTCCGATTTCTCCTTCGAGATAAAATTCAAGTTTTTAATTACGTCAGAATCTTTTAAAATTTCTGTAAAAACCTCAAAATCATTTTGGTTTATTAACTTTAGAATTAGTCTTTTTGTCACTATTTTCTGAGGTAGATTCATATGAATATTTGAATTAAAAATTTATACGTTATTAAGTTTTAAAGTCGTAATAATAAATATTAATTTAATGACATAAGATCAACCAGTTATTTTGATGATAATTAGGATTTAATTTTTCACTCTTTGAAAAAGTATTATATATTTCTTTGACAATTTAAATTATTAAAAATAACTAACATTTTTTTAGGAAATTGCAGCGAATAAAAAGTGTTGATGTAATAAGAGGTATTTCTATTTGGATTATGATATATGGGCATATGCTACAGTTCTGGATACGACCAGAAGATTTTTGGCTTAAATACTGGTTGTATGCATTTCTTGCTCCTATTGGTGCGACAGGATTTCTCTTTATCTCAGGAGTAAGTGCAACATTAGCTTATAAGAATAATCTACAAACGCAGAAATTGCAAATGAAAACTATGAGAAATGCTTATATCTTAAGGGCGCTTTTTATATTAGTAATTGCACTTTTTTTCAACTTTGGTGTTGCCATGGTATTTGGCGAGGGTGAAATAGCTGATATATGGAGTTGGAATGCCTTACAAACCATTGCAATATCACTATTATTAGCATGGCCATTTCTAAAAACATCTAAAATACTTAGGTTATGTCTGGCGTCGCTAGCAATTATTTTAAACCAAATCCTATTAACAATACTTTCACCATATAATGGACAGTTTACTTTTTTTGGGATTGCTTACCATATATTATTTAATCCCATAGATACGTATGTTATCTTAAATTATTATGGAATTGTACTTATTGGCTCTGTTATGGGAGATTATATTTTTGACTTGAGAAATGTTACCAATCAGATAAAAAAAGAATTTTTATTTACAAATAGAGCAATAATTTATTCTTTCTTTATTGGTATATCCGTACTGATTATCGGGATAGTATTCTTATTCCCTAGTTTTATAATCTTTAATTCTATCTCATCTGTTCTTTATGCATTAGGGATAATAATTGCTCTCTTATCGGTACTTATTGTGATTGAAATATTAGAACTCATTAAAACAAAACAGAGTCATCGATTTTTCTACTTCTACTCATATTACTCATTTACTCTTTTTCTAGGACATAATGTTCTACTCTTGATTTTCTTACAACA
>JBHLRA010000129.1:0-8892 GCA_048883045.1 Candidatus Thorarchaeota archaeon
TCATTTCTTTAATTGTTTTTCCTTTCGCAGGTGTAGGTGCTGTGCTTTACCTTATCAGGAAAGTAATGTTAAAAAAGCGGGGTATTGATATTAAAGAAATAATGAATAAACTTCCTGAATCAGTATCCCTTGAATAAAAAATATTGATCTATACTTTTTTTTTTATTTTTTTAAATTTTATGATTACATTAATTATTAAATTAATTATTATTATTTCAACACATAGCCATTATTTTTCGACGTAAGTATTCCTTTTTTAAGAAATTTATCTATATGCTTTTGGATCATTATCATCTCAGCAATGATTTCATATTTTTTATCACGGCTATAATATTTATAAATAAGATTTTGATTTTTAAAATCTAAATTTGTTTTCGGATTAGTCTCAGTAAAATATGATAAAATCCGTTCATCTCTTTTATAGATTAAAGAACGATAATCATCTAATTCTTTTTTTATTTCTTTTTCTCCTTCAACAATTCCCCTATGACCAGTAACAGCCGTTTTTATATTTAGGTGACTTAACTTCTCTAATGATACTTCAAAATCCATTAAATTTGAGTCAATACCTGCATAGAATACAAATTTAGTTAAATCAATATCGGCTAGAAATGCTATTTTTGAATTTAATTCTAAAAAAGCACAATGACCTGCTGTATGCCCAGGAGTATGAATTATCTTTATATTGAAACCGTTTCCAAATTTAAGAATTTGATTATCCTCTATTAGTTCATCGATCTTTGTATTTTGTAGTTTGATTCCTTCCATAAACCAATCAAAATCATTTTCTGCTGGAGTATTTAAAATCCCATAGAACTCCTTAAATTTATCGACATTTTCTATGAGGAATTGATCTTTTAGATGAATGAAGAATTTAGCATCTGGTAATAATCTATTTCCTGAAATATGATCTTCATGCCAATGCGATAATAATACGGTATTTATTTGATAAAATCTTTTGAGTTTTCGTAATAACCTGCTAGATATTCCTGTGTCTATTAACACATCTCCTATAAGTAAAGAGTGTGAATAAGGATATCTACCCTCCCTAGCTCCTTCTATGAAATATATGTCTTCAAACTCATCCGAAACAGGGTGAACAAAATCATTCATTACAAGCTAAATAAAATTATAGTACTTTTTAATGATTTTTAAAAACCTAGAATTAAGATAATAATAAGCCTTTATGAAGTGATAAAAAAAATGTATTATTATTGTCCCAAATGTACTTCAATGAAAATGCCGAAGGTTATAAGTTATTTCCCTCCAAAAACAGTAAAATGTATAAAATGTGGGTATATCAATTTAGAGACTAAATTTATTAAAGAACTTCAAGAAAAACCCGAAGTCCTCCATCATGCTCATTGAGGTTATATTTACTTTTTTATTTTTAATATAATATATTATATAAATTCGATTCGAAAATAACTCATCGAATATTTTAAACTTCTTCTCTAAAAAATTATTATCTAATATCACACCATCTTCCCTAATTAGTAATAATAATTAAATATTAGCGTAGGTACTGTTCTAATATAATTATAATCTCCTGAGGCGAACCTGTTTAATTGAGAAAAATCAGGATAAAATTAATTCTAATTTTTTTTATTATAATTATCGTATTTTTGTCTTATGGTTTTCTTTACCCACGTGATTTCCAATTTTATGAAAAAAATAAGTTCAAATATTCTAATCCGTTATTGATATCATCTAACTCTTCTTCTTGGATCCAGATATTGGGAATAGATACATTTGCAGAAAAAATAGTCACAGATTCATCAAATAATATATATATTGCAGGTGGTTTTTGTACAAATCGTGAAGGCCCTATTTTTAATGTAAAATTTAATGAATATGGTCAAAAATTATGGAATAGCACTTGGAAATTAAACAATAGTACTAAATATATTACAGATCTAACAGTAGATACCGAACAAAATATATATAATCTTGTAAACTTCTATTTTCCAGATTTAAGTGTTTTAATGAAGATTAACAACTCAGGAAAATCAATTTGGAATAAAACCATTGATGGTTTAGCAAATAATATATATATAGATGAGTATGATAATATCTACGTTTCTGGTGAAAAATTTAATCATAAGAATGATAAAGTTAACATTTTTCTTAAAAAATTTAACTCAGATGGAAAATCTCAATGGAATCACTCTTTTGTTCTGGATAATATAATTGATTCATATGGATTTCCTTGTACAATGATGGTAGATCATTTGAATCAAACCTATGTAGCGGGAATAATATCTACAAGAAGTTGGTCTTTTTCATTTGGTAATTTTTGGGGCGCTCCTATTATTTTCACTTGTGTTTATAATTCTTCAGGTTATTTATTATCATTTGATTATTGGAATATGCAAAATAACTATATATCATCAACAATGATTTTTGATACATTCGGTAATCTCTATTTAATGGGAGCAGATAAAGAAATTACTCAAAATATAATATTTAAATATGATTCCTCTTGGCATTTAAATACAACGATAGCTGATTGGCAGAATGATGCAATAGTCGGAACTTCTGATGTTTGGGAATCTATCTTTATAGATAACTCTAAAAACATATATTGTGCTGGTATAAATTCTTTTTTTTCAGGAAATGAAATATATCTTGTCAAATTTAATTCTTCGGGACATTTAGAATTCGATGGCGCTTGGAATAATTTAAGTATTACCTGGTGTTATGATATCCATGTAGATTCTGAATTGAATATTTATGTCTCTGCTCTTACAGGCATTGGAATTTATAATCAAAGAGCTTTAATATTAAAAAATCCAGTATTAGGTGAATTTTCAAATCCTCCAACACCTATTGATATTCCTTATATTATCTCAATATCCTCTATTGTTTTTGTTTGTGGTATGGCAGGGATTTATTTTATAATTCACTTTAGAAGAAGATCTCTTTGATAAAACAATAATTTAGAAGTTTAATATTCAATTATTTTAACGCATAATAGCAACGCTTAGGAGAATAAACCTTTCCTTCTTCCCGTAATTCTTTTATAACTTTAGAAACTTCTTTAGATTCAATCCCTATTTGGTCAGCAATCTCACCCGGTCGTAAAGGTTTAGCACTGCTTTTAAAAACGTTTAAAACTTTTTCTTTAGTTGCCATAATAATTACTTAATATTCGATTAAATATAATATTAGTTCTAATGATATAAAACTCTGAAATTAAATTGAATTTAAGATCAAAAGATCCATTTTTCCAAATATTTTAATTTATTCTAAAATTTCACCTTAAAATAAAGATAGCCTATATAAGTTAAATTTTCCTTGTTTGATGATATTATGAGTTCTATAGAAGATAAGTTTAAAATCAATCGTTCCACCAAAATTAATTTCGCAATTGGCGGTATTGGTTTTAATTTAAGTGCAGGTATGTTTGCTGCGTGGTTAATGAATTTTTATATCAAAGTTATAGAAATAGATTTATTCTTTTGGGGTCTTGCATGGATTTTATATATCATTTGGAATGCAATAAATGATCCTTTAATTGGGTATTTTGGAGATCGCACAAGAACGAAATTAGGTAGGAGGAAGCCTTGGTTGATTATCGCTACTCCAGCTATTTCCATATCGTTTTTTCTTTTATTTTTTCCACCAATTCTGGACCCGTCATTAATGAGTTCTCAATGGATTTATTTCTTTTGGCTACTATTTACGTTATTATTATATGATACCTTTTATACTACCATTGGAATTATGCAAATGGCTTTAGTGACAGAATTATCTATTCTTCCGGAAGAAAGAGCAAGCACAGGATTATTTTGGGCAATTGGTACTCTTTTTGGACAAGTTATCACATTTATCCTTCCCTTCCTTTTAATTGTAAATGAAGATCCATATTCTCAAAATCTTCCCATATTTCAATCATTAACAATAGCATTTACAATTATTGGTTTAGTTAGTTTAGCAATAATGACATATTGCATAAAGGAAAGGAAAGAATTTATGCATGCTGAAACGGAAAGAATGAAATTTTTTGAATCAATTAAATATACTCTCAAAAATAAAGGTTTTATTATTTATACTATCTTTGGTTTTATGCTCGGTTATATTGGTTCTGCTATATATTCTCAAGTAAGTTTTTATGTACAGGATGTATTACAGGTCACAGATAATATTCTCTCACAACTCCCTATTTTTGTATTTATTATCGCAAATTTAATTGGATATCCAATAAGTCTCTTTTTTAATAAAAAATATGGGGGTAAAAAGGCAATAATCTATCTTTCATTTATTGCAATTGGGGGATTAATTATATTGACATTCATCTCAGATTTTACTGGTTCAAACGTACTCTTGTTTATAATCGGTATTGGATATTCCGGTGTTTTTCTCCTTGCCCCGATCCTAATGGCAGATGTCATAGATGAGGATGAGCTTAAGACAGGTCTCAGGAGGGAAGGAGCATATTTTGGATCTACAGCCCTATTCACTAAACCCGCCCAATCTTTAGCTGCTGCTTTTACTGGATATGTATTATTTTTAACTGGATATAATCAAAGTGGGGGAGTCCAAACGGGTTTAGCTCAATTTGGTATTAAATTGAATATAGGGTTAATTCCTGCTCTTTTTCTAATCGTTGCTATGTTAATATTACTAAAATTTCCTATTGATGGCTCCACAGCAGAATATAAAGAAATGAAAAAAAGACTTGAAAAACTTCATGATAAAAAACTTGAAGCATTCTTAAGTTTGAGTAGAGAAGAATGATTTAATTTCAAGATAATTCTATGATTTCTATTTATAGCTTATAAGTATATAAACAGTGCAACTTACTGGTTTTTGCATGAATTAAAATCTGAATCATACTTTTACATAAAAGTAGAAATTTATAAATGATAAAACAAAACAACTATACATGATATCAATCCCTAATGATGAAATTATTAGCCCACGCTTATTAAAATTAAAAGAAAATTTGGAAAAAGCAACAAATAAAAAAAAAATTATTGATGAATTTTGGAAAGAAATTGAAGAACAAGGCACTCCAATAATTGAAAATATCGAAAAAGAACCTAAATATAAACTTGTTACATTTTTATATAAAGAAGATGCCGAAACAGATGAAATTCTTTTGATAAGCGGAAGTTTAGGTGTTATACCACATAGAGGAATATTCAAACGTATTCAAGGATCAAATATCTACTATAAATCGATTTTCTATCTAAATGAGACCAGAACTACTTATGCAATTTCTAGACAAAAAGCAAATATTCCTCTTTATCCCCAAAATGATATCATATTACCAGTTCTTAAGGGGGACCCTCTGAATAAAAAGAATATTACGGCATTTAAACAAACACTAGCAGTTCTGGAACTCCCGGATGCCCCTTCACAACCATGGATAGAGGAAAAAGATAATGTCCCAAAAGGAATATTAGAACAATTACAACTCAAAAGTATAAAATTTGAGAGAGAATTGAGTATTACAATATATCTCCCCCCAAATTACAAGCCTTCAGCTGACCCATACGGCAGTTTATTTTTATTGGATGGATCTATTTATAATGATCCAAACGTAATCCCAACACCTGTTATACTTAACAATTTGATTTTTTCCAAGAAGATACCACCCATTATTGCTGTTTTCATTTATCCACATGTTGAATCTCATCATTTTGAATTAAATGCTAATCCTGATTTTGCTTTCTTTGTAGGAGAGGAACTACAACCATTTCTTCAAACAAAATATAATATAACTAATAAACCAGAAATAACAATTGTTGGAGGTGCCAGTATAGGTGCTTTATCAGCTTCTCACATAGCTTTAAAGTATCCTAATAAATTTGGGAAAATTCTCTCTCAATCTGGTGCATATTGGTACCCTGAAAAAATGATTCAAAATTTAAATCCTTATTTTTGGAATTGGCACTATTTAATTGGGGAATATGTGAAAGAAGAGAGACTTCCTTTAGATTTTTATTTAGAGGTTGGTATTTATGAAAGTAGAGAAAAATTGCATGGACAACCCACTCATTTTTACTCAAATCGTCACTTTCGAGATGTTTTACTCAGTAAGGGCTACTCAGTAAAATATGTAGAATATACTGGTGGTCATGATTTCATTTGTTTGCGAGGATCATTAGCAGATGCCTTGATATACCTTATTGGTAACCCATAATAAAAACAATTAGATTAACATTTAAGACATAATGAAGGTATAGAATAAGATAATTCTTCAGGTCTCTTGACCTGAATTTTACTATTCCTTAATAACTTTTAGCGATATAAACAGTACATCCCGCAGGTTTTCCACAGATTAGACAAGTTGCGAACTCATGTTTTTCCTCATCAAACCTTCTTCCCCGAATAAATCCACCAATTTCTTTTTCAACGACCTCCGCGCAAGGATACGCATCCATATCAATTGAACAGAAACCACAGCATACTATTTTGCCATTATTAATTGCTTCAATAGCAGCATCTTTTTCATAGGTAACCTCAATTTGAGATTCAAAGTCTACCATTGATTTCTCTTTGATCTCTTTTGTATAATTTTGGGCAAGCTCATTGATTTTGCTTTCCAGAATGTCTTTTTTTATAATTAACTTTTTTCCATCGTGTCTTTTTACAACTACTACCTGTTTCTTTTCAATATCTTTTGGTCCAATCTCAATTCTTAATGGGACTCCTTTTAATTCCCAATAATAAAATTTACTCCCTACTGAGAGGTCGGAATCATCAAGTTTAACTAGATACTTATCATTTAATTTACCATATACTTCTTTAGCTTCTTTTAGGACTCTTTCTTCTTTCCCCTTAAATTTTATTGGTACAATCACTATTTGAATAGGAGCAAGGTCAAATGGTAATATTAATCCTTTATCATCGCCAAGAAATGCAATCATAGCTCCATATATCCTACTTATTGCAGGACCATAACATGTTTGATATCCATATTTTTCCTCACCATCTTTATCTACAAACTTTATATTGAATGGTTTTGAAAAATTCTGACCAAGTAGATGGGTTGAAGGCTGTTGCATCACTTTTCCTGAACCCATCAGAACATCTGCTGCGAACGTGGAAACTGCTCCAGGAAATTTATCCCATTGAGGCCTTTCAAAAAAGATAATTGGGATTGCAAATTCTTCTTGAAGCATCTCATAAGCCATTTCCATATCTTCTTTTACTTGTTCCATTGCATCTTCCATAGTTGCATACACATTATGAGCTTCTATCCAATGAAATTCTCTACCTCTGAAAAAAGGTCGTGTCATCTTTGTCTCATAACGCCAAACTTGGCATGATAAATACCTTTTGAATGGTAAATCTTTATAACTATGAATCCATAAAGGGTACATTTTATATAATGCGGTTTCACTAGTAGGACGTAGAGCAAGCCTTTCAGTTAATTTACCAGAACTGCCGGCTTCAGTTACCCAAAATACTTCTGGAGTAAAACCCTCAACATGTTGTGCCTCTAAATGAAAATTTGATTCAGGTATTAAGGAAGGCATTGTCAATGGTAAATGTCCATTCTTTTCTAACAACGCTTCATACTTTGCATACATTTTTTTGATTGTAATTGTAGCCCATTCTCTATAAACCACAAACCCTTTGACATTATATCTAACATCAGCTAATTCTGCTTTATTTAGTATTTCTGTATACCACGCAGAAAAATCCTCTTCCTTTGAAACGGTCATTCCAGTTATAGGGGCTTCTGTATTCTTTTTAGCCATAGAAAATCATCAGATATAATATTATAAAAATTATATATTTTATTATAAAAAGTAATATTATTTTCTACACTATTACAGTTAGTAAAAGAGATATTATGAATTCAAGAGAACGTGTTCGAGCCGCACTTCATTTTAATAATCCCGATAGAGTACCTGTTTTTAATTTTGTAAAAGGAGATATTGGACCTTTAACTCTTTCCCATTCTAAAAATTGGAACTCTGGTTGGAGTGAGGGGGAGGAAGGATTATTTCCTCATGTTAGAGGGTCTTACAACTGGGATAGACCTGAATGGGCTAAAGATAATCCAGAATTTGAAGGAAACAAATGGAGAGCCATTCCGCATGAAGAAATTGATGAATGGGGCTGTATTTGGAACATGAAAGGAAATGATACGGATCAAGGGCACCCTGGAAGACCTTCTTTACTGGACTGGGAAAATTTTGATTCTTATTTTGAGATATATACTCCTGATGCGGATGATAAAACGAGGTATGAAGTTGCTTTGAATACGAAGCGTAATTTGAGTAATGATATGTATTTTTTATTAACATTTCCTTCTCAAGGACCCTCCCAGGTTGTATCTGCAATGAGAGGTTTTAATAATTATTTAGTTGATCATAAAAAAAATTCTAAAGAATTGCAAAAAGCACTCGAAGCAGTTGCTGAATTTCATGTGAAATGCATGAAAAATGCTATTAAATTAGGAATAAATCCTGATGGAATTTGGATAGTTGATGATTTAGGTGAACAAACAGGTCCTTTCTTTAGTCCAAGAACATTTAGAAAAATCTATGAATCTTCCTATAAATACATAATTGATGAGACTCATGCGCTAGGTATAGAGGTTCATCAGCATTGTTGTGGAAAAATCGATCCATTATTACCAGTTCTAATTGATTGGGGTTTAGATGCAATTGAACTTGATAGTCCAAGAATGAGTGGATATCCTGATTTGAGTATATATCGAGGGAAAATTATGTTCTGGGCGTGTGCTAATATTCAATCTATTTACCCTTTAGGTACGCCTGACCAAATAGAACGAGAAGTGTGGCATATGATGAGGAATCTTGGAACAAAAAATGGGGGATATGGTGTATTTTTTTATGATGATTATAAAGACATAAATGTACCTCGAAAGAATATTAAAGCTTTAGAACGGGGAGTTGAGAAATATGG
>JBHLRA010000130.1:0-5859 GCA_048883045.1 Candidatus Thorarchaeota archaeon
TTAATCATTTCATGTTCAGAATAACTCATTTTAAATCCTCTAGTTTTTATACAATATATTAACAATTATGATATTAATTAGTCTTAAATCATGGATTTTATTAAAACTAATGGAGTCCATTTTTAGATAGGTAATTTTACGTAATGCCTGCAATCTGATTTAATATACAAAACAAGTTTATATAAAACTCGAGCTGCTTCGCAAAAGATCTACCATTTGAAATCGGGTTGGAAAAAGAGAATTGAATTTAATTTTTGCAAAGTAATGAAAACGACAACATAATACCACGCGAGTGAACTGAACATGAGAACCCATTCAAGTAACTGTCGTGTTAATGGTGCTGGTGCGATTAGATATAATATACAGGCTGTTGATGGTCCTAATATCATAAAATAACCAACAGCTTTAGGAAATATTCTTTTCCTTAATATAATAGCTAGACCTGTGAAAAATGCTCCAAAAGCAAATCCACCAAAAGCGGATGTAGCGAAATAATAATGTAAATCAAATGGAGATCGATCTAAGCTAAACACTCCTACAAAAAACATACCAATAACTCCAATAAAAAGACAAACCACTCCAATATAACCAAATATTCTTCTAAATAAGATAGTATAATATTCCTTCTTTGAGTTATCCAATTTATAATTTTGGTGTGCGCTATACAATCTACTTAAATTTAAGATCAGTGGAACAATAAATATTGCACTTAATATACAAGTTAAATCTAATATAAAGGGAGCGGGAGTATATATGAGAGAGCCTAAATCACTTATCCAATTATACCAAAGACTATATTCTAGAGAACCAAAATTAATTGCAACTATCAATCCAGTAATTAGTCCTGGTAAAAATGTGATTAGACTAACATAAATTGAAATTTTTACAATTTTAGGCCTTGTAAGAGTATCATAAATCTGTTTACTATTTTTTTTCATTTTTAAGATAATCGGATCAATGAATTCCTTATATGAATTTTTTTGGTTGCCCATCTTATAATACCCTTATTATTATAGTAGTAACCTTATATGAATATAAAATTTATTCTACCCGGAAACTGAATTCAAAATATTCTTAACCCGTCTCCTTATATATAAAATCTTTTTACCGTTATTTAATTGTTTTGATCTTGTTAATTTAAATAATTTTGACTTAATATTATGAAAAATTTGTATAAGTGTAAAAATCATATAAAATTATATAGTATTTTAATGAATCTTTCTAAAACTCAATTATCAGGTTGTTTTGTTTTGTTTCATTGTTAAATTTAACTAAAAAGGTTTTTCCTACAAGCTCTTCTTTTTCTAGTCTCGAAAGAGTTTTTGAGTCCGATGAAATAGTAGCAAAAGTTCTTTTTCCACTCTCTAACTTCCCCATTACTATTCCAATTTCTGGTGAGCCATTTCTATCATAGATAATTGTATATGCTTCAATAGTTAGTATTCCATTCGCTTCTTCCACTGGTTTTGGCAGTGTTCTTGCATTAATTTTTTCTTGTATATCATGATATTCATTTTCTTTCCAATCAAAAACAGGAGGTTTATTTCCATATATTCCAACTGATTCTGATGTGTTATATCCGCCATTTGCTAGCACCATTACCTTTATGGATGGATTTTTTTGAATAAGATCAACAGCAGATACAATAGGATGCATTGAATAACTGGTAAAAGGTCCCCCAAAAAATGAAAGTCCTCCTGTAATTGTTAAATCGCGTGGATCATCTTCAGGAATTCCAATTTCCTGTCTAGCAATTTCGACCATACATGGGAAACAGTTATAGAGATCAAAAACGTCAATATCTTCTAATTTTAACCCTGCTTGCTTTAACGCGAGTTGAGAAGCTTCTTTTATCGCTGGTGAATCATATAACTGAGGACGTTGAGTCATATAAAAAATATTATGAAGATCGGCCCCTCCCATTGGATAGACCCATGATTTTCTATCAATTCCAAGGTTTTTTGCTATAGATTCATTTGTTATAATAATTACAGCCGCTTGATCCACATATAAATTCGAAACCATTCGTTTTGTGTATGGATGACAGACTATACGATTGTCAGAACTAGGAGTAATAATTTCTTCTGCATTAAACTTACGTTGAATCCAAGCATAAGGATTTTCTGAAGCAATATAAGAAAAACGTTCATATCGCTTACCTATATAATCTAAGTGTTCTTGTAAATTTCGTCCTGAAGAGGCTCTTAAAGCCGTTTCGATTAAAGCATAGATAAACGTAGGATTTTTGAGATTATACTTATTTTCAAACTCGCTCAAATAGTAAATAATTGCTTTTCGAGCTTTATCTGCTGCTCCTGGAGGCGGTTTTGGCCAATCTAAGATTTTTTTGACTTTATTAGCGCGATATTTTGAATAAGAAGCCTCTCCTCCGGCTATGAGAACACAAGTACTTTCTCCTAAAGAAATGGCTTTAGCAGCTTTATTAACTAATAATTGAGGTGTATTTCCACTTATTGGTGCTATGAAATGTTGTCGTGGTTTTATTCCAAGGAGTCGACTTAGTTTTACATGATGGTCCTCATAAATCCAACTTGAAATAGTTGACATATATATTGTATCGATGATATTTTGCAGATGTTCTTTTCCTAATTTTAGAATAACATTTTTACATACTTTCGCAATTAAATTAAGTGGATCGAGAGGTCTAATTACATCTTTATGTTGAGTGATTTGATCTGCTCCTATAATTACAGGTGTATTATCAGAATTCATATGCAGATTTTAGTTCTAATTCTAAAAATTTCGGTTTGTTTTATTAAAAAATGGTGAAAATATAAAGTTTTGAAATTTTTTTCAATAGTAAAGTTTAAATACTATATATAATATAGTATTCATAGAATACTATATTATTAAAAAAATAATAAAAATTAACCTAAAAATTAATACGATGGAGTCGAAAAATATGATAAAACGGATAAAAGAATTAGATTCAAAGGCTTTAATAGCTTCAAAAGAGTTTAGAGATTACGTAGAAAGACAAGAGACTGAAATTAATAGAGGTATAAGTTCGCTTTGTATCCTATCTATTCTTATACAGGCTGGTGAGGATGGTTTACATGGTTACAAAATCTTAAAAGATCTCACGGATCAAACAAATGAGATGCTAGTAATAGAGGAAGGAACACTTTATCCAATATTACATAAGTTAGAAGATGATAATATTATAAAATCTGAAAGAGAAGAAACAGGAAGAAGGAGAAAATTTTATAGGGTAACTGATTATGGGTATAAAATATTTAACCATCTTGCGGGATTTTATAGTAAATTAACTGAAGCTATAGCACCACTCTTCGATGTAAGTGTTAATTTAAAATCAGAAAAATATTTATTTTGTCCTATGTGTGCTAACAAAATTGAGCTAAATAATCTTGAAGTTCGCTTTTGTGACGTATGTGGGCACAATATTGAAAAAGAATTAAAAGAAAGAGGTATGAAAAATGACTGAAAAACAAATGACAGGCATGATAAAAGACTATTTGAAGGAAGTCAAGTCAAAATTACCAGATTGGTTGAAAGACAAGAAAGAACATATTGAAATCTTAGCTGAACTCGAAGATCACATTTGGAGTAAAGCAGAAGAATTATCAGGAATGGGTCAACCTACAGTTGAATCAGTTCACATGGCTATTTCTCATATGGGAACACCTGAGAATATAGCAAAGGAATATAAACGACGGGGAACACCAAAAGTTTATATTAGCGCTGAGTTGTGGCCTTATTATCTAAGGGTTCTGGGAATTGTGTTTGCTGTAGTAATAGGGATCACTCTTGTCTCACAAGTTATAGATATCATTTTTGGGAATGTTGATATTGGTCAATTCTTCGGAAATATAATCCAAGGAATACAAATTGGATGTCTTTCTACTTTTGCAATAATCTCAATAATATTTGTTGCTTTATCGATGGAAGGTTATTTTCCAGAGGATTTCAAATCTAAGAAATTGCGAGAGCAGGAAAAACAGCAAATTGAACTAGCACGGGAACAAGGAATTCCTATTTCAGAAATAAAAAAAAGACCAGTAAAACCATTTATTAAACCTATTGGTGATATTATTGGAGGGTCATTAGGAATTATTGCAGGTATTTTCTTTATAGTGCTACCTATTCCTGCTATTACAAGTTTGATAGATCCAGTATTTCTATTATACTTACAATTTGCTGGTATATTTATGTTTGCTGAGGGAATCTTAGATTTAAGTAGAGGATTATTAGGAAATAGGCAATTTTTTGCTCATCAGATTATTCATGGAATAACGATTGGTGTAAAACTTGCTTCAATATCGGTGGTAGTTTTGATAATGAATCACCCAGAAATATTCCCAATCTTAGTTGTTAACGAACCTAGTGGTACATTAACGAATATTGGCCTTGCTTCAGAATTTTATCACATTTTAAGAGGAATAGCAGGAGTAATTATTGTTATTATAATACTAACTACAATTGAAGACTTCTACAGAATCTATAAGGCTGAAAAATACAAATTTTTGAAATAATTAATATATTTTATTTTTTTATTCTTTTTATTATCTTATTATAGGATAAAACTATCCAAAAGTTACCAAAAGTCAAGCAAATATGGAAAACGATATATCAAACCGAACAGAAAATAAACATCGGAGATCATTAGGATTTCATTTGACTTCGAAAGATATTTTTATTAAATATATATTTTCTGAAATCAATGATAAATTATGGGATTATACATGGGTGGATTTATATGCTGGAGAAGGAAATCTAATTTTACCGATTTTAAGGGCTATTTCCTCAAACAAACGAATTGAATTTTTTAGAAATCATATTTTTTTGTATGATATTCAACCAATAATGGTGGAAAAATGTATAAATAATGCTGAAAATTTTGGAATCCCCTCAGAAGTAGCCCATCAAAATATAAAGTTAAGGGATAATTTAGAAAGTTTTCCTAAATTCTTGACTAACGCACAATTTCCACTATATCATATAACTAATCCTCCATACCTCTATTTAGGATATATAAGAAAACATAAAGAGACTCAAAAATACCTGGATTTATTTAAAGGTGAAAATGATGGTTATCAAGATTTATACCAAATCGCTATGATCAATGATTTGAGAAATAATATTGAGAATTTAATTTATATTATTCCTTCAAATTTCTTATATGGTGCTTCAGTTTCTAATAAATTTCGCACAGATTTCCTAAAATATTATAATATTAGAAAAATGGTAGTATTTGAGACAAAAATATTTGAATATACAGGAACAAATATTTGTATTACATTTTTTACTAAGAAAAATGAACCTAAAGCTGAAAAAGTAGAATTTAAAGGAATTAAGATAAAAAATAATAATAAGCTACTTGAAAAAAAGTATCTCCTTAAGCCAAAATTCAAATACAGAGCTGGTTCTGAATTTGATGAATTTCTGATAGAAAAATTTGTTCAGAAACCATTGAAAGTGCATTATTATTTATTAAATGAAGATATATTGCAAAATGAAGGTAACAATGATATATCAGTAATTGACGCTAATGATTATCGAAATAACGAATACAAGACATTAATTCTACATGTTAATGATGATTTCAAAAATAGAATCATGTCAAATATTTTATATGTTAGAACAGTCGATACTGGATCTTATAATGGGAGAGTAGGATTAGGAATTATCTCAGAAGATTTTAATGTTAACGGAATATTGGTATCTGGAAATACCTATAGAACTCATCCGATTCAATTGTTTTTTGAGCCAAATATTACACTAAATAAACAGAAATTATTAAAAAAGTATTTTAATTTCATTTTAGAAGTTTTTAGGGAAAAATTAGACAGTGATTTTCTTACAACTTATAAATACTCT
>JBHLRA010000130.1:5959-8780 GCA_048883045.1 Candidatus Thorarchaeota archaeon
TTGTTGATTTTTTGATCCCTATCTTAATAGCTAATGTTTTTACCCCTTCATTTTTATCTCCTTCAATATCCTCACATCCCTTAATAATTTCTCGAGATAATAATAGAAAAAATGCTGTTAAAAAGAAGAAATATATATAAAGAGGAACATTAGAGTTGTTCAAAACAGCTCCGTAAATAAGTCCAATTGAAAACGATACACTGACAATTATATTTCCGATAAACCCACTCTTTTTACCCCAAGCTGCATATAACCAACCGATAAAAGCAAAAAAAACAGCAATGATAATATTCAAGTATCCAATACTAAATAAAATACTATGGAAAATAGCGATTATAATGCCTATTAGAGAAGTTGCTATCCATAAGATCTTTGCTTGACGTAGTGTTATTGAACCTCTCGGAATAGGTCTTTCAGGACGGTTTATTTTATCAATTTCTATGTCATAATAATCGTTAATAACCATCCCAGAACCTGCAATAAAGAAATAAGTAAGAACTCCTAAAATTAGATTCAATATTAAATTTATAGGAGCAATTCCTAATCTTGTATTTAAAATTCCTATAATAACAGTTAAACTTCCCATTATATCATTTATGGGACGAAGTATTTCAATTGCATCTTTTAATTTCATGAAAATACTTCCTCTATTTTATTAAATAATTCTTTTTCTGAGATTTCCCAGCTATTTTAATTTCATCAATTATCTCTTTTAAAGAGTTTCCGTTGTCTTTAAGTACATTATTTTCGATATAAGTACCCATAACGATGATGTCTGCTCCAGCATCCACAAAAGCTCTAGCATCTTCTTTATTATCAACGCCTCCACCTGCAATTATAGGGATATTTAGAATTGAGGAAGATGTTTTTATATGTTCTATTGGAATTTTTTCTCCTCCCGAACCAGCCTCTAAATATATGATTTTAAAACCAAACATCTCTGCAGCTAAAGCATAAGCCGCTGTTAATTTAGGTTTCTTTCTTGGTAATAATTTTGCATTCCCAATCCAACCTGCACTACCTCCAGGTTCAATTATCAAATATGCCATAGAAATATATTCCAAATTATAAGATTTAATTGTATATGAAGCAAGGGCTTGTTGGCCAATAATAGAATAAGGATCCGATGAATTGAGTAAAGACATAAAAAAAATCGCATCAGCATGTTTAGAAACATTACTAATACCTCCTGGAAAAATAATAATTGGAACTGAGACTTTTTCTTTTATAGCAATTATTGTTTTATCAACAAAGGTTTGATCAAAAACAGTACTTCCTCCTATTAAGATGACATCAGTACCAGCATCTTCAGCATATTTTGCCATTTTTGCTGCCTTGGATGGTCCTTGTCTTAATGGGTCAGGATCAATTAGAGAAAAATGCAAAGCGCCTTCAGAATTGATCTTTTTGATTATATATTCATAAGTAGTTTTTTCGATATACTCATCAATTACAATATCAACCATAAAACACAACCTTTTTAATTTCTTAATTTTTTTTTAGTATTTACAATCATTTTTTCAATTTTAGCATATATTGCTGAAACATTTTCTTTCCAATTAGAAAATTGATCCAATTTTATAGGGAAATTTTTATAAAATTTCGCAATCTCTTTCATTCTAATTCTGAGATAATTAAGATCTAATAATAAATTTGGTTGGGAAATTCCTTTAAAAGCTTTAACTGCCATATTAATTAATGATAAATTTAATCCCCCCGTTGAGGAAATTTCTAATATTTCCTCTCCAGTTAATAAATCATGTTCTAAACCAAAATTTAATTCTTCATTTGAAAGATTTTGAAGTACAATTCTTAATAGATCTAATGAGGCAAATTCGGCTCCAAAACCAGTCATTATGTTATAATTATAGTCCCATAATCCTTCTATAGAATAATCATTATTTTCTAATGCATTAGCTGCTGAATTTGCAGCATAGTAACCAGCTCTCATAGACGGATCTATACCACCACCATGAAGCGGATTAACTTGACATGCGGCATCTCCTACAACCATAAATCCATTATCAACACAAGACCATAGTGGTCTTCTCACTGGAACTACTCCCCCACCTGAGGAAATTGTTTCAATATTAGAAGTTTTAATAAACTGTTGAAATACATTAGTTTTATATAAATCCTTTACTTTGCCTCGATAATCCATGAAGGTTCCAATTCCAATATTTACAGAAAACTCATTTTTTGGAAAATACCAGATATAACCTCCAGGGGCTTTTTCTTGATCTAGAATTAACGTAATATATTCGGGATCGTTTACTTGTTGATCTGAACGAGAAAATTTCACGATCTCACGATAACATAAAATACTATCGGCTTTTGATATATTTTTTTCAATTAATGAACTTTTAATATTTTTTCTTAGAGGAGAATAAAATCCACTAGCATCAATAACGATATTGGCACGAAGGTCTACTTTTTCTGCATTTTCTAATTTAACTTGAAGTCCATTAACAGTTCCATTTTTATATAACAAATCTAAAGCCATAGTATTATCTAAAAACTGTTTCACGCCTGCATCTAAAGACTCATTTAATAATCTTTGTCCAAATTCCAATCTATTTACAATATATCCCGCTTGTTTCGGATCTAATAATGTAATACATTTCTTGAGGTTTGGTGAGTATAACTTTGCTCCTTTAATATAACATGATAGTTCTTCATTTTTAGGATGATTAATTTTAAGGAAATCAAAAATTTCATTTCCTACCGCATCACCGCATATTTTATCTCCAATCTTTAATTTTGGTTTTCTATCTATTAGACATACATCTAGACCTCTCTCTGCTGCGAATCTGGCAGTAGT
>JBHLRA010000131.1:0-8668 GCA_048883045.1 Candidatus Thorarchaeota archaeon
TGAGGTTTTTGATCCAGGAACGATTTCAACCAATGGCAATATATAAGCTGGACAAAACCAATGATGAATAATTAATCGTTCTGGTTTTTTCACATCCGCTATATCGTATATATTTAATCCAGATGTATTACTTGCTAAAATGGTATTTTCTGAACAATAATTATTTAAATTCATAAAAAGATCTTTTTTTATGTTTGCTACCTCATTAACAGCCTCAACAACAAGATCTGCCCTTTGAGCACAATGTTTAAGTTCAACTGTTAGATTAATTCTATTTAAAATAACTGAAATTTCATTAGATGATATCTTTTCTAACTCTACTAATAGAGATAGGTTTGAATTTATTAATTTACCAGCACGCTTTAAAGTAACTGGATTTTTATCCACTAAATCAACCATAAATCCATGTTGTGCATAAACTTGTGCTATTGCATGTCCCATTGTACCCGCACCAACAACAACAACATGTTCAATATCATTTAAATTCATAAACACCAAATTTGAATCTATTTTTGTAAATATTTTTTTCTAAGTAAATATAAAAAAGTACATTCAAATATTAAACTTTAAGAAGTAGGAGATTAAAAACTATTTAATTAAATTTAACTCTTTTAACTTTTCTTCAGTTGGTCTGCCTGTATCCCAATTCCATTCTCTCTTATTGTAATATACTTTTAGATTGTCTTCTAGATCTAATTTCACGTGAACGGTCTTACCCGTTTTTAATTCTTCAGTCAAGATTGCTGGCAATTTATCATCTTGTCTTGTGATTCCTAAATTGCAATTTATTAATCTTTTAATATTATTAATCCGTTCTCCAACTTTCAGTATTGATTTTTTATTGTAATTAAAACCTGTCGAGGCATTAATATGTCCTACAGTATGTTCCAAACTAAGATTTACAAAAGCACAATTTACAGCGGAATCATCTATGGCTCTAATATCTTGCAAAGCTATAACTCCTTTTTCTCTCCCTTTAATTATTGATCTAGATTTGCCAATTTTTATACGTAATTCTGGATAGGAAGCTGTTGTTATCTCTACGCTATACCAATCACATTTTTGATGACTTGCTCCTATACATGATGTAATGTAACTCAAAGCTTGCCCTGCAAATGCTCTTGGATCATGCATAGGCATCTCTAAACCTTTTACATGAGCAGCTAATTCTGGATTAACATTTAGTTTATTCGCCATTGTTCTTACTCCTTCAGCAAGTAAATCTCCAATTCCCTCTCGTTTTGAAATTTTTTCGATTAACTTTAATAAGATTTCCCCATTACTCCATCTTATTTCTTCAAGATTTATATCAGTTAAAAATTGCTTTATATTATCACTCTGTACATTATTTTGAACTAAATATATCAAAAAAGCAATACTTACACCACAAGAAATGGTATCTATTCCATATTTATTGCATAGATGATTAGCCAAAATTACATCTTTAGATTCGTAAATGCCTAATAAAGGGCCAAAAGCAGCAACAGTTTCATACTCGGGACCATCAACTTTTATTTCCTTGCCATTATCTTGAATAATCGTTTGTTTACCACATTTCATAGTACAACCAGCACAACCATAGTCTAAAACAGGATATTTTTCTCTTAAGGTTTTTCCTGTTAACTTTTCTGCGGGAAATTCTGTTTCCGTAAAATAATAAGCAGGAGTATCACCAAGAGCCATTCCAATATCGAGGTAGCAATTTGTTCCATATAAAGTATATAAAAGTGGTGTAGTTGTTTTAAGAAGATTTCCTCTTTTTGCCTCTTCGTCTTCCTTCACTAGTTTCTTACCTATTTTTGGATCTGCAACATTAATTTTTTCAGTTCCATGAATAGCAATTGCTTTCAATTTCTTTGAACCCATTATTGTGCCTAATCCACACCTTCCAACAACCCTTCCCTCATCGTTTATAATCCCAGCATATTTTACTAGATTTTCACCGCCAATTCCGATTGTTGCAACTCTAATTCTATCATTATTTAACTCATCCTTAATTAATGACTGTGTTTCATAGGTGTCTTTGCCCCATAGTTTACTAGCATCTTTAAATTCTATAGTTTGGTCATGAATGTGTATATATATGGGATCTGTTGATTTTCCGACAATAACTATTGCATCAAACCCGCAATTTCTAAGAGAGATACAAAAAAATCCTCCTGAAGTTCCTTCTCCCCAAATACCAGTAAGTGGTGATATCCCAGTTACAGCATACCTCCCAGAAGATGGTCTTATTGTTCCTGTTAAAGGTCCAGTAGAAAAAATTAAAGGATTTTTTTCTGAAAGGGGATTATTTCTTAAAACGTTATAATCTTCTCCCGATAACAAATCATATGTTATTTTAGCGCTTAATCCCGTACCACCAAGATATTCTTTAGCGATTTGAGTTTCTAGATTTTTTATATCAATTGTTTGATGAGTTAAATCAACATAAGCTATTTTTCCATTATACCCATATTCAATTTTTTCCAAATTGTTATCCTCCGATTTTTAATTAAAAATTTATAAAACGTCCATCCCAAGCGTATTCAAATATTTTCCTATATAGTTGTTCATTAATTGGACGATATGTGGTTAAGGTCACAGCATCATTTATAGCATAATCTACTAATTTATCTAATTTTTTAAAGTACTCATCTTCAGTTATTTTTGGTTCTTTTATATCTCTAACACATGTAGGACCATCAACTGAACTGATGAAAGTTTTGAGCGATTGAATAAATCTTTTCAATAATTTATCCTTATTCTTATTTTCTGTGGTTATACCGAAAATAGGACATAACTGTATCCATCTATCAGTAACTTTCGCTTTAAAAGCAATACCATATGGCAAGAATAAACTAACAGCAATCCCATGATGGACACTGAAAATCTTTCCAAAACTATGACCTAAGGCATGATTTATTCCAGGAGCCATATTGCCGTAGGATCCAAATGCTGCTAATGTAGAAGCCACTTGCATATGACTTCGAGCTTCAATGTCTTTTCCACCATATTTACGAGATCGTGGAAGATATTTTACAATTTCTTCAATGGTGGTTTTATTAGTCGCATCAAAATAAGGATTACCCCAGTTTGTAGTAAATGATCCCATTGCATGAGCTAATGCATCCAATCCCGTAGCCGTGGTTAAAAAAGGTGGTAAATCTTTAACAAAGTCTGGATCTAATATAGTTATATCAGCTAGTAATTCTTCATGTACAACCTCAATCTTTTTTGGGGGATCTCTCGAAGTGTCAGTTATTAAAGCAGCTGTAGCAATTTCAGAGCCTGTTCCCGCTGTAGTAGGTATAGCAATTAAGTATTTAATCTTTTGGCGTAATCCTAACGCAGCTCCAATACTAGGTAAAATCATGAAAAGATTTTGCTCTGGTTTTTCATATTTTACTAAAACCATTTTGGCGGTATCCATTACACTCCCTCCTCCAATAGCAATAATTACTTTTGGATTATAGTCTTTACAGACTTCTGCTCCTTCATCTATAGTTGATACTGGAACTTCTGGTAAAACACCTGACCAAACTTTATAATCCATACCTATTAATTTAAGGTTATCTTCAAGATTTTTAACAAATTTTTTTGTAAATGAATCAGTGATAATTAAAGCTTTTCTTTCCTCCTTATTAATAGTCGCTTCTAAATATCTAAAAACTTTGAGTAAAGCAGATTTACCAGTGTATATTCTTGATAAGAAAAAATTAGTTTCTAACCCTCTAACAGCTCTAGCTCCTAATATTGGCATAAGATCTTTAATTATTTGTGATTCATACCAAGTAGGCATTCTAATACATCCCCCAATATTTTTTTAATTAATAATTAAGATTAATAAATAGTAAAAGCTGATTCAATAAAAAAATATTTTTAATATCCTTTTTCGATATTATCATAGATAAGAAATTGATTAATGTGTTAAAATTATGAAAGTAAGATTGAATATGAATGAAATGTATAAAAGTCCACCAAAAGATATAATTGATTCAGTAAAAGAAAGTATTGATCAGATCAATAGATACACTCCTCAAGAAGAAGTGAATCTTTTGGTAGAGAACTTGTCACATTATACAAAAGTTCCTTGTGAGTCGATATTTCTAAGCCCTGGTTCAGATCTCTTAATTAAAGAATTTATCTTTTTGTTTTCAGGTAATAGACAAATAATAATTCCAGATCCAACTTTTATTGTAATAAATAATGCTGCACAGAATGCTGACTCACCTATACTAAAAATCAAATTAAATGAGCCTAATTTTAAAATATCCATAGAAGCATTTATTGATGATTTGATAACTCCATCTTTGATTGTATTCGATAATCCTAATAATCCAACTGGAAATTTGATTATAACTCAGAAAGATATTGAGACTATTTTACAAAATGAAAATGTTATTTTATTAATAGATGAGGCTTATTTTGAATTCTCTAAAGTTAGTTACATTGATTTAGTAAATAATTATCCGAATTTAGCTATATTGAGAACATTAAGTAAATCTTTTGGATTAGCGGGATCAGGAATTGGGTATTTAATTGCTGGAGACATAATACGTAAAAGGTTCCATGGATTAGATATCATGCTTCCATATCCAAGTGTTGTTGCTGGGATAAAGGCTTTAGAAAGTCAAAATTATATGGACGATTATATCAACGAGGTTGAAAGTGAAAAAAAAAGAATTACCAATATTGCCTTAAATCTAGGTATTTCTGTTTATTCAAGCTATACAAATTTTTTACTCATGAAAACAGAATTTAAAGATATTTCAGAAAAGCTATCACAGCAAGGAATATTAGTCCATGATACATCAATTCAACTAGGTCCAGAATATTTTAGGGTTACCATAGGATCTAAAGAAGAAAATGACTTTTTTTTAGATGCTTTAAAAGATATTATTATTAATGCTAAGAATTGAACATAGTTTTATTATTAATCATAACTAAATGTTTTCTATTAGAATTATAAGATGTAAAATTTTGAAATTAAGGTGATTATATGGATAATGAAATTTCCAATATCTCTATAATTGGAGCAGGATATATGGGTCGCCAAATTATTGAGAAATCTGCTTTATTTGGATATAATATTTTTGTTTTTGACATAAGCTCTGAAGGATTAAAGGACTTTATTAATGATGTTAGACAGAAAACTAAAGAAAAAAACGTCCAGAGTGATATAATGGTTTATGAAAATATTTCAGAAGCTGTAAAAAATGCAGATTTAATCATTGAGGCCGTTCCAGAGAAGCTTGAATTAAAAAGAGAAATTTTTTCACAAATTGATAAATCTGCTCCATCTCATGCCATAATTGCTACTAACAGTTCCTCCATTCCGATTTCAAAAATAGAAGACGTGGTTGAACGGAAAGATAAAGTAATGAACATTCATTTCTATAACCTTTTTACAATGCCTTTGGCGGATATCATGCGAGGAACTCAAACTAGTGATCTTACGTTCCAAAAAGGGAAATATTGGGTAGAAAGTATTGACGTAATTCCTCTTGAGGTTAAAAAAGAATGTTATGGATTTGTTCTTAACAGAATATGGAGGGCTATTAAAAAAGATTGTCTAAAGATTTGGGCAGGAGGATATGCTGATTTTGAAACTGTCGATAAAGCCTGGCCTATCTTTTGTCGCTATTTCATCACCAATAACTATGGCCCTTTTAAATTTATGGATCGAATTGGATTAGATGTAATTTATGATATAGAGATGTCCTACTTCAAAAATAGTGGATTAGAAGACGATAAACCACCAGATTCTCTAAAAGATTTGCTTGAAAAAGGTGAATTGGGGGTTAAAACAGGAAAAGGATTTTACAATTATGAAACCACATAATTTTTTTTTTATTTTTAATTTAAAGAAGTAATCCTTATAGTCAAATTTTTATTTACTAATACTGATGCCAAAAAAAAGAACAAAGGAAATTCAGCGGATTAAAGAATTAGAAAGTATCAATTTAGCCAAGGAAGATATAAGAGATCTCGTAATAGAAACCAAAAAAGAAGTCGAAAAAGACAATGATTATTTAGCTGAACATATAAATAATAAACTTAATAATATGAGCATTAAATCTATAGATATTGTCGGGGCAATTGGAGCAGGGAAAACAGCAATTCTAGAAAAAATTGCTGAAAGATTATCAAAAAAATACCGGATTTTAGTAATCTGTGGTGATATCACTACCAGAGTTGATGCAGACAGAATTGAAAAACACAATGTAAAGACAATTCAAATAAATACTGGACGAGAATGTGCTCTAAATGCTTATCATATTTATCAGGTCATTAATAATCAAGATTTAAATGATTATGACTTAATTTTTGTGGAAAATGTTGGCAATCTTATATGTCCTTCTGATTTTAAATTAGGAACTGATAAAAGAATTACGGTCGTATCTATTACTGAAGGTGAATGGGTAATAGAAAAACATCCAATGCTATTTAAAATGTCCGATGTTGCTGTAATTAATAAAATTGATCTTTTAGAAAGATTAGGAACTAATATTGATAAAATGAAAAACGATGCCAAGAAATTCAACCCTGATATAAAAGTAATTACTACAAGTGCTAAAAAAGATACAAATATTGATAAATTAATTGAAATTTTGGAATTATAGGAATCATTAGAGAGGTAATAAGAATGAAAAAAGACTTAAAAGAAATTGAAAAAATTATAAGCAACTTAGAGTTAAATTCTCAATCACAAATCAAGGAGTTGTTAAATAATTTCTTACAAACTCATCTTAAGCGAAGTAAAGTGGATAATTTCATAGGAGATTATCCAACATTCATAGAACCCGTACATTTAGAAGAAAATGTTAAGATAGGAGACGATGTACTCTTAGGACCAAATGTATATATAGGAAAAAATTCAGAAATAAAGGATTACGTAGAAATTTCAAACTCAATTATATTTGATAATGCCATAATAGGCGAAAACATTAAGATGGATAAATGCATTATTGGTAAAAATGTTTCTTTGAGTAGCCAAAATATTAGTTTAGATAATTGTGTTGTTATTGGAGATGTGAAAACAAAAGAAGAACTTTACAAAATTATATATAAATTTAAGTAATTATCTTTACAATCTAATAGTTTTCTTAACCTAGATTAATAAAAGCGATTATATTGAATGAAGAAAATTATTTTAAGACTAATCTAAAAAGATGGAATGAACTTGTAGAAATTAACGCTAAATCCAAATCTTATGATTTAGAAGGTTTTTTAAAGGGAAATTCTTCTTTATTTCCAATAGAGGTTGAGGAAATAGGAGAAGTCAAAGAAAAAAAATTATTACATCTGCAATGCCACTTTGGAATGGATACACTTTCATGGGCAAGATTAGGAGCAATAGTTACTGGTGTAGACTTTTCAGATAAGGCGATAGAGTTAGCAAAAAATTTGAGTAATAAGTTAGACATTCCTGCGAAGTTTATACTTTCGAATGTTTATGATATCCCTCAAGTTTTAAATGAAAAATTCGACGTTGTTTTTACTTCATATGGAACAATTTGTTGGTTACCGGACTTAGTTCAATGGGCTCAAATAATCAGCAATTGCTTAAATCCAGGTGGTATTTTTTATATAATCGATGGTCACCCCTTTGGCTTTATAATTGATGAAAAAAAAGAACCTTTTAATGTAGGTTTCAATTATTTTTCTGAGGGAAAGCCAATTTTTTTTGAGGAGGGGGCCGCCTATGCAGATCCTTTAGCAGATCTAAAGAATCAAGCCACATATGAATGGGATCATCCTATGAGTGATATTATTAATTCTTTGATTAAGGCTAATTTGGAAATAGAATTTCTGCATGAATTTCCATTTACATTCTTTAGCATACATCCAGATATGAAAAAAAGGGAAGATGGATATTGGGAATTCAAGAATTATGAATTTACTGTTCCTATGATGTTTTCAATCAAGGCTCATAAGAAAATTTAGGTTTTTTTGCTTTAAACAAACCATTTATCCTGTAATCTCGAATTTAGAGTTTTTTTCAAGTTTATTTGAGATACCTTCCTCAAGTTGAGGTTTTACTTTTTGAAAAGAAGGGTATTTCTCTTTAGGATACATACTCTCAATGTATTTTATCAACGTCTTTATTCTCATTAATATGGATAAGGAAAGAAAACTAAAAAAAAATAAAAAAAGATAAGTTTAAGGATGTGTCCACGGGACTGCCAGTGAGACGTTTACACTAATAAAGTTTAAAGCATATAATGTTGAAAATGAAATTTTTAGCTCTAAATTACCATTAGTAGTTAGTAATCCTTCAATATAAGTGGTATCAATACTTAAGGTTATATCTTGATTTAGTGTTTCTGTGAATGAGTGAAAAGTATTTTCGTACGCGTTCGGAGCACTACCCATTTTTGTATCCCAAGGAAGTGCAACAGCATTATCAGTTGTTAAAGTTTTAATTTCCGCATTTAAAATTACATCATTTATGGCATATAATCCCCCATTTCTTACGTCAAAAGTTATTGTAAAATTTAACGAGTCATCAGTAAAATTTAATGGAGTTCCTCCATCGTCATGATCATAACCAAAAGTATCATGAAGATTTACTCTGAGATTTAATCCACTAAATATAACCGTTCCAAAGTAAGCAGCAATTCCTATACTTGCCAATATTCCTAAAACTTTAAAAAATTTGCTCAATTTAAATTCTTTTTTAACT
>JBHLRA010000132.1:0-8543 GCA_048883045.1 Candidatus Thorarchaeota archaeon
TCTTGGCTAAATGTGTTACCTTTTATGTAAATGAATTCACCCTCCTTTTTCATGTTTACACTTTTAGTAATATTCTCAGCACATAATCTAATTTGTTCTTTAGTAATCATATCTAAGATAATTTTATACAAAAAATATCTTTTATTGAATTTCTAAACTTCAATCAATTAGTTTCTAAATCAAAGAATTTATTATATAAAACTATATAATTAAAATATTAAATTGATAACAAATATTGTAGATAATACTTTTCAACTAAGTTAATAATTTAAAAATATTCAAAAATGGTAGTTCGAGAAGCAGGCTTGTTATTTAGAGGATTTACTTTAGTGAAAAAGAGTTATCACAAAACCTCCAAAGGAAAAATTGATACAGACTTGAGAAGTGGTTTACTTACAGCTATTTTAAATTTTGCTCAATCAACCTTTTCTAAAGATCTGGTGGAATATTTTGAAGGAAAGAAATATATTATTGCATTTATTGAAGATGAAATTACATCGGAAGATAGTTTTGAACCAGAACTTATAATTTCTTATGCTATTTTAGATAAAGAAAAGAGAATTGAAAAATACGTAAGGAAAATTATACAACCATTATTGAAACAAGTATCTAAAGAATTTAAGACTTTAAACACTAGAAAAAATCTATCAGAAGTGTCTCAATTTAAACCTTTTAAAGAAAAACTTGATAAGATATTTGGTACGGATACACAAACCATAGATCAAAAATTAAAAGGTGTTTTCTAGCTTCTCTTTTTGGTATTTGTTTTCTTTAAAAACCATAACATAATAGGAAGAGCAATTGTGGCATCAGAAATAATTGTTGAATATTTAGCTAACTCATTTATTTTCCCCCATGAAATAGCCTCTCTTAAAGTAGCACCACTCAATCCTCCCTGCTCGGGTCTATCCATTGTTATTTGAATCGCATAGGTGGCAGAATTCGGACTAAATTGTAATGATTGCATAATAAAATTTTTTGGAACACCTCCACCAACAATACATACACCTGCAACCTTTGCATCCCAAGCTAGATTTACCATCTCAAGCATATCTGCAAAATGATTTAAATTCAGTTTTTGATGATGAAACCCTAATTGTAATGCTAATCCAGAATCAGTAAAAGCGGGGCAAAAAATAGGTATTTCTTTCTCAGCACATATTCTCAGAATTGTTTTAGAATCTTTAGGTAATTGACCCCCGAGGAATTTTAAAAAGGAACTAATAGACATTTGGTTATCAGGGATATCTAATTTTGATACAAATTCCTCAATGCCCTCATATACCTGGTTTGGCATGAATACATCGTAGATTCTGTTCATTTGCTCATTGTGTAGGTAAATATCATTTATTTCTTTTGATTCAATAATTCCTTGTAAATGACTAAAACCCAAAGCTTCTGCGAGATCATGAGTTAAATTTGCTCCTGTAGTGACTAATACATCAATATATCCTTCCTTTATAAAATCATATATTACTTTTTGCATTCCCACTGGAACGAGTGCCCCAGCCAATCCAAAAAATTTGATACAATCAGAATCATTAATCATCTCATTATAGATTTCACACGCGAGAGCTAGCCTTTTTGCATTAAATCCCGTATTTTTTAATGAAGTAATTAATCCTATAATATCTGTATCATCCTTAATTTCAAATTGATTTATCTTTTTTAATTTTTCTCTAAAATCCTTATCCGGCATGTAAATCATCATTTAATATTTTTGATTTATAAAAGAAATAAATTCGATAATTAACTTCGCTGCTAAATTACATGTCATTCTATTTTCTAAATCTAGATTTGGAGCGACCTCAACAAGATCAAATCCAATTATTTCGAAATTTTGAGCTACACTTTTTAATATCGTCCATAATTCACGATAAGAAAATCCACCAGGTATAGCAAAACCAGTACCAGGAGCAATAGAAGGATCTAAAGCATCAATATCTAAAGAAATATACAAATATTTAATGCCTGATCTACTATAGAAGTTAATTATTTTATCAATATACTTATTAAGTCCTTCAGATAATTGGTAAGCTTTAAGATATTCAACTTTTTCTTGTTTTACTATCTCTAACTCGGGAATATCAATATCCCTAACGCCTACAATTAATAAATTTTTATTATTCATATATTCTAAATCATATACTCTGTGAGCTAAAGTTGCATGTGAATACACTCCCTTGTCCCATTCTTGGTAAAAATCTAAGTGTGCATCAAAAATAAGGACTCCAAATTCATTCTTCTTATCAAAAAGATCTCCCACTGTTTTTATAACAGGAAAAGAACAGAAGTGATCTCCTCCAATCATAATTGGAATTATAATTTCATTTTTAGAATATAAATCCTTTATAAAATTCTTGATGGTCCTAAGGTTCTTTTCAATATTCTGTTCCTCTATAAGTACATCTCCAACATCAGCTACTTTATAATTATTTATTAAAAATCCCAATTCAGTTGTCCAACCTATATCATTTGTTACATTTCTAATTCTTTCTGGAGCAATGGATGAATTTGGTAAATCAATAGAAGTTAAATAATCCCAAGGTATTCCAAAGATCACAAATCGAGTATCTTCATTAATTTTATTGTTAAAATCGAAAAACTTCATTTCAAAATCTCATTTTTTAATGTTTTCTACATTTTCTCTAATGTTTCAATTCCTAAGATATCTAAACCTGTCTTAATAACAACTTGAACACAATATATTAATAATAACCGAGCTTTTTCTAAATCTTTATCATCTGAAATTACTTGACAAGAAGTGTAAAAAGAATTGAATGCTTGACATAAAGCAAGAAGATATTGTGGAATAAGATGGATATTATATGTTTTTTCAGATGAATCAATAATTTCAGGGAAATAGACTAATTGTTTTATCAAATATCTCTCCTTCTCATGAGTAAATAAATCCCACTTAATATCTGTGTGGATTTTCTTTCCAGATTTTGAAATAATTGATGCAATCCTAGCATAACAGTATTGAATATAAGGCCCTGTTTCACCTTCAAAAGAAATACTTTCATCTGGTTTAAAAATAAAACCCTTAACTGGATTATATTTTAAAATATAAAATTTTATCGCTGCCAAACCTATCTTTTCAGCTCTAATTTTTTTTTCATTTTCAGTTAAATCAGGATATCTTTTATTAACCTCATTTAATGCTAAGTTTTCTACTTCCTCAATAACATCATCACCATCAACAACTGTACCTTCTCTACTTTTCATTTTTCCACTTGGTAAACTAATCATACCATAGGAGAGATGATAATTATCCTCTTTAAAGCCTAACATATTTAGTATGGCAAATAACCATTTAAAATGCTGAATCTGTGGATCCCCAACAACATAGATAGATCTATCATAATTAAAATCTGCTTTCTTTTTATATGCGAGATAGATATCTTGAGTAATATAGATGGAAGTTCCATCACTCCGGATTAGATACTTATCAGGTAAATTATATTTATCTTTAAATCTTACAAAAATAGCCCCATCATCAGCTTTTTCAAATATACCTTTATTCAATCCATCCAATATAATTTCTTTTCCTTTTAGATATAAATCAGACTCAAAATATTCCTTATCATGTGAAATTCCAAGCTTTTTGTAGGTAACTTTGTAACCTTCTAAAGCCCAATTATTCATTTTCTTCCATAAATCTAATGTAGCTCTATCACCATTTTCCCATAATCTTAATAATTCATAAGCTTCTTGTTCAAGAGAGGGATTCTCATTTGCCATTTTACTATATTTTACGTAAAAATCTCCCACATAATGATCACTTTTTTTATCTGGCTCCTTATTATTTCCCCATTTTTTATATGCAAGCATACTCTTACATATATGAATACCACGATTATTATATAAATTTACTTGAAAGACTTTATTCCCTTTATATTCTAACAAATTGGAAAGGGAGTTACCAAGTAGAATATTTCTGACATGCCCAAAATGGAGGGGCTTATTCGTATTGGGTGATGGATATTCAATAATTATTCTTAGTTTTCTTGGTTTTTCTAAAATGGTTCTTATCCTTCCATAATCAGATTTTAATTCAAAAATATTTTCTAGAATAGCTTTTGGACTAATATTAAAATTTAAGTATGGACCTGCAACATCGATATTATTTATAAACTCAGGGATTTTAATTTTATCCTTCAATTCCTGAGCGATTAAATTTGGTTTTTTTTTATATAATTTTGAAAGTTTAAAGCAAGGAAAGGCATATGTATATTCAAATTCTGGAGGAGGTATTTCTATTAATTCTTCAATCTCTTCTAACTTAAGATCTGAGATATATTTCTTCAGAATATTAGCTAATGCCCTTTTATCTATAACAATCATTTTCAGAATTGGAAAAAGTTCTAACTCATTAATTTATAAGTTGAATGTAACTTTTATCTGTTTTGATAAATATATCTAAAATAGCTCATAAAATTTATGTATATGAATTAAGGTTTTTTTGAACTATGTCATTTAAAGAAAGGGGAAAAAAAGATATTCCAGAATGGCCTTTTTATGATGAATCTGAAATAAAAGCTTTGTCAGATGTGGTCAAATCACGAAATTGGTGGGGTGGTTTTCCTGGAGATACACAAGGTGAAAATATTTGGAAATTCCAAGAAGAATTTGCTAGGTTTCAAGAGGCTAAACATTGTATAGCGGTATGTAATGGAACTGTTGCTATTGAATCAGCATTGATGGCATTAAATATTGGAATAGGAGATGAAGTGATTGTCTCAGATTATACTTTTGTTGCTTCAGCTTCAGCTATAGTAGCGACAAATGCTGTACCGATTTTTTGTGATATCAATCCCAATACTCTAGTGATGGACGTCAATAAAATCGAACCATTAATTACAAAAAGAACAAAAGCAATTATCCCAGTACATTTAGGAGGAAATCCTGTTGAATTAGACAAATTATCAGAGATTGCAAATAAATATGACTTAGCTATTATTGAAGATTGTGCACACGCTCATGGTTCACGTTATAAAGGAAAAAGAGTAGGAAATTGGGGTATAGCAGGCACCTTCAGCTTTCAAGCCTCAAAAGTATTAACAAGTGGAGAAGGTGGTGCTATAGTCTGTAATTCTGATGAATTAGCTGATAAAATTTATTCTTACATTGATTGTGGGAGGAAAAAGAATAGCTATTTCTATGCTCATTTTTCTTATGGAACTAACTACAGATTGGGTGAGTTTAATGCCGCTATACTTAGAAAACAATTAGAAAAGTTTCCAGAACAGCACGAATTAAGAAATAAAAATGCTTTATATTTTGGAAACAAATTAAATGAAATTGATGGTATTCGAGTAATGAAACAAACACCTGGTACTGAAGAATGTGGATATTATATATATCCCTTTGTTTTTGATTCTTCACATTTTAGTGGAATGACTAAAAGAGATTTTCAAAAGAAGTTAAATAAAAATGGAATTCCAACTGATGATTGTTATCCACCTCTGCATAGGTTAGACTGTTTTAAAAATATAGTGTTAAAGAAAGGAATTGATTATACTAACGCAAATTGGGGTGGAGAGAAAAGTAATGATAATAATTTTCCCGTAGTCTCCGATATTTATTCAAGGAGCATCGAACTTCCACATAATATTCTTTTAGTATCAAAAAGTAAATTAGATTGGATAGTTGATTATATTATGTCGCTGAAATAAGATTAAATAATATTATTTTTAGAATATTTTTATAAAAAAGTTAAAAATTTTTAAGAAAGTTTTCAAATTTATTTCTTATAGCTTAAAATTTGAATGTTGGGAAAACAATGACAGAAAAAAAAGATAATTTTATGTTAAAATGGAATGATGACACTGGTCAATTTGTACCCATCGAATCTGATGCTGACATGAACGAAGGAATTTTTTTAGAGCTTTTTAACGAAGAAAAATGGCGATATTTTTATATAACAGGTGCTTCATTAATTGCTCGTCGTACAGCGTTAAGAGCAGCTAATGGAATATCAAAAACAGGTTATGTTCATCCTAAAACGAATTTACGTTATGGCGTGGAATGTGAGCTTGTTGAAGAAATATCTCCTTATAAAGATATGCCTGATAACCTAAGGAAATCTCAACGTTCTTGGTATAAAGGTGAATACAAACAATATTAAATAATTTAATTTTCTTTTCTTTCCACTTCTTTTTTAAGAATCAAAATTTTGTAAATCTTAATAAATTACATCTTCAATTTTTTTAGTTTTAGCACTTTTATACATTGCGTCAACTATTTGAAGTATTTTTTGACCATATTTACCATCTGTTAATGGCTCTTTATTTTGAATAATACAATTTATAAAGTGTTTTATTTCTTGCGGATAACCAAAAGACCATGACTCTTCTGGAACAGGAAAGGTCCACCCTTTAGTTGTTGATGCTTTTTCAACAGCATAGCCAAAACCTTTTTCACTATATACACTAATTAAATTACTAAATGTAGGTGCAGCTTTTATATGGCCTTCAGTACCAAATAATTCAAATCTCATATCATATCCCCCTGGAGCTGTCCATGATTCCTCAATAACAATTTGAGCATTATTTTCAAAATAGAGTATGCCAACTGCATTATCTTCAACTTCACATGCACCAAATTTCTCTCTTTTGGGGATGACAGTTCTGGTTTGACAAAATACTTCTGAAACGTCACAGTTCAAATACCAAACTAAACAAGCTATATCATGTATTCCTAAATCTATTAATGCGCCACCTCCGGCTTTTGCTTCTTTATAAAACCACTCAGAATGAGGCCCAGAATGTTGTTCTTTACCTCTTCCCATATAAATATTCCCAAGAGCTCCCTCATCAATAATTTCTTTAACTTTTCTAAATGAGGGAGCATACATGTTATTTTCACAATAAAATATTTTTCTGTTCGATGATTTCTCAGCATCTAACATTTCTTCTCCTTCTTTAATACTCTTTGCTAATGGTTTTTCAATGAGGGCATGTGAACCAGAATTTAGAATATCAATAGTAACACTTTTATGCAAATAATTTGGTAGACATACAGATATTGCGTCACATTCTAACTTTAATAATTCATTGTAATCATCAAATGGTTTTCCAGGAATGTTAAACTTTTTTATAAAAATTTTTGCCTTTTCTATGGAAGTAGCGGCGATTCCAACAATTTCCACATTCGGTAATAAACTATAAGCATAATAATGATCTTTTGCACTAAAACCTGCCCCAATTATACCAACTCTAATTTTTTCCATAAAACATCTAGTTGAATTATTTGAATGAATCTTGATTTTCTAATAATACAATGTGATGTTTAAGTTTTGTTCCAAAATTCTAAAGGAGACAAAAATTCTTTTATATTAGAGAATGGACATGCCATAATACAATTGCCACAATCACTAGAATTTTCAACCCAAAATTCAAAACACTTCTCCACATCAACGTAATATTTCTTTACACCAGGATTATTCGAGATTGTGGCAGATTTAAATGTAGGATTCTCATCTTTTGTAATTGCTTTAGGCTCACAAGCTTCAGCACATCTAGAACAGGTTTTACAATAATTTTTTATTTTCTCAATAAATTCTTTATTTGGTGTATCAGAAATTAATGATAAATCAGTAAAAACCTTACATATTCTCACTCTTGGACCAAATTCAGGAGTAAGTAGTAGTCCATTCCTACCTAAAGCACCAAGACCAGCATCAATCGCTAATGGTATACTAAGAGCAGTATCATTTCCACATTGAATAGCTCTATATCCCAAATTTCTAATAAATTCACCTAAACATGAAATAATAAATGCCATTTTAGAATATGCAATTGCTGAAGCTGCTGCTGCTGGTTGAGTAGGTGCTGTCGAAATTGCATCTTCATCCATTTCCACACCCATTACTATTACTTTATCAAATCCTTCTGGTATCTCTATTGGTTGATCGTAAATATAATCTGCTGCCTTTCCTTCACGAACATGCTTCTTTGACTCAGCTTCACTAACATCATCAGGTCTCCTAAATCCGGTTTTGTAAATCCATTTTTCATTAATATCAGCAATCCCTACTAAAGATGCTCCATAAAATTTTGCAGCTTTTTTTATTATATTTGTAAAACTTTCTGTATCTTCAATGGTATGTTTAGTTTTCATCCAATTTACTCCATAACCAATATCCATCAAACCTTTCCTTTCCCATGTGAATGCATAAGGAAACCTTTCATAAACAGTCCAACCTGCCGCCACTAAAGCGAAATCTACTCTTGAATAACCTTCTTTTTTTGAGGCTATATGTTTCTCTAGATTGGTATCTATCATTTTTTGATAAGTTGGCAACGTTTTATCCCACAATCTTCGAAATAACATATTATATTTTTCTTTAAACCGCTTGTAATTTGTCTCATCAATTTCATAAGGACATTTTTTTTCCTTCGCCATTTATTTTTAACCTCTTTATTTAAAAAATAGATAACAACAAAATAAGTAAATTAAAATATAAAATAAGTAAATTTATTTAATTTTTAAGATCCTTCAATAATTTTATTCTAATTTCCAGGTCCTATATATTAATA
>JBHLRA010000133.1:0-8499 GCA_048883045.1 Candidatus Thorarchaeota archaeon
AATTTTTCCCTTTCTCAGGGTAACATGATATCCACATCTTTTTTTATAAAAATTATACAAAATTAAATTAATACAAACTTTGAGAAAAGACTCAGGTATAGCTCCGCTAGGATCAAAATTGCAGATTTCTTGTAAAAATCTACTATTTTTATTGCTAAATTCATTCTTAATTAAATACTTGAGATAATCTATTACTATTTTCCGAACTTTCATATTATTTAGTGAATTTAAGGCTCGTAAAGCAAAAAGTTGTAATTCTACATTATCAACTTTATTTAGAGTATATCCCAACAACGAGATTAATTTCTTATTATTTGAATACTTTTTTTTCAAGATTTTACCAGCAATTAATCTGATTTCGAGACTTTCGTCAGATAGAAATAAATTCTCGAAAAATTTGAAATTCTTGCCCTCTTCAATTAGACCATAGTTTTCAAGTGCTTTCTGACGCACTTTTGTGTTGCTTGAACTATCAATCCATTCCCTTAAAAGAATGAGGCTTTCTTTCTTTCCTATTTGATCTATATTTTCTTTGATGTAATCTGGATCTAGATCCATTTTAAGTCTATAAACCATAATATTAATTTTAAAATTTATATAATTAGCAATTATTATTAAATATTAAATTTAGAAATCTAATAAAATTCTAAGCAGTATAGGCTGCAGATGTAAGATATAATATGGCATTAACGGATTTAACTGATGTTGAAATTTTGCAAGGAAGTTTAAGCTTACTTTATGTAATTATTTGTATCATAGTTGGATTGAAAATCACATTCAAATACTTTGAATACAAGCGGAAAGAACTGCTGACATTAGGAATTACATTAATTTTGTATGGCTCACCATATTATGCTAGTGGGTTTTCATTTGTAAACTATGTTTTATTTGATTTCCCTTTTGATGCTAGATTATATTTGTTTTTGAATTTAGTGTTTCTCCCTTTCGGACTAATAACTTGGTTTTATTCTTATTTTCACTTAGTTTCTCCTAGGTTAAAAAAAAAATTTTTAATACCTTTTTCACCGATCTTAATACTTCTGGATATTTTTATCATAATTCTTCTGATCTTTGATCCAGCGATTATCGGTACAATGGCAGGAACCTTTGATGGAAATTATACAATATTTACATTGTCATTTTTAATTTTTCTATTAGGATTGGTAATTACTATTAGTATAATGTATTTTCTACATTGCCAGAGATCAGAAGATTTCGAAATTAAATGGAGAGGTAGATTTCTATTAATAGGCATGATCACCTTCTCTTTAGGCATCATTCTGGATATAACGCCTACAAATCCAATAATGATAGTTCTCGCAAGATTATTGTTAATAATGTTTGCTATTGAATGGTATATAGGATGGCTAATGCCAAAAAGTATAGCTAAAAGGTTGATAAAGGGTGATATTTATGTTAAAGGAGAGTCTAAAGAAAAAAAGGCTGAATTTGATGAATTTATGCAATTGTTAAAAACTAAACCTGAATCTATTTCTGAAGAAGAAGTCATATTCCATAGAGAAAAGAAAATCTGTTTGGTATGCAAAGGGAAGGTAGGAGGATTTAACACTTTTATTTGTACACATTGCGACGCTTTATATTGCCAAAAATGTGCCAGCCTTTTGAGTGATTTAGAGAACCAATGCTGGGTTTGTGACACCCCTTTTGATGAATCAAAACCTACAAATTCATTTTCGAAAGAGAAAGAAGAAAAAGATTATAAAAAAAATCAACATAAGAACTTCAGAGAAATTTAAAATAATATAAACAAAATGTGCCTAAATCTTTTCAATTAAATACAATAAAAAAAGAAAAATAAAAAACTTATAATATTAATTCCCATTCGACTTTTGGTAAATTTTTTGACGCTTTAGAAGCATCTGTGGATAACCTGTAGTCCCATCTCCTTGTATTCTCTTCGAGTGACCCACATTCTGTGGAATGTCTTCAAAGAGCTTAAGATTGAACCACCAATCCATACTGAGTACATACGCTCTGGAGGTGCGATAATCTTTACATCAACACTTTCAGGAATTTGCTCCTTAATTTCTTTGGTTAACCTTTCTTTGATACCAGGGAACATTGTGGAACCACCAGAAAGTACGATATTGCTGTATAAATCTCTTCGAAGATCAACATCGCATTCTGAAATTGCACCAACAATGACATCATCAAGAGGTTCTAATTCTTTACCAATTACACTTGGATTAAAGAAGCATTCAGGAGCAAGGAATCTCTCGACACCAACATTAATTGTCTCACCATCAGGAAGCATATAGCTCTTTTCCATCCCGGCTACTTTCTTGGAGAGCATCATTTCTTTCTCGGGATCGATTGCTACATAGCATAATTTTTCCTTGATGTCTCGAACAATTTCTTTTTCTGCTGATGTAGTGAAAGAATATCCCTTTTGTCGAAGAAGTCTCTGTAAATAGGTTGTAATATCTCGGCCTGCTAGATCGATTCTTTGGATAGCATGGCTTAAGGCGAAACCCTCGAAGATTGGCACAACGTGGGAAACACCATCACCAATATCTATAACACACCCAGTAGTACGACCAGAAGCATAAAGACTCAATACTGCTTGCATTGCTACATAAAGAGCAGGTGTATTGAAAGTCTCAAACATGATTTCAGCCATTTTTTCACGGTTTGGACGTGGGTTTAATGGTGCTTCAGTCAAAAGAACTGGATGTTCACTTGGATCGATACGCAAGTCAGTATAAAAAGTGTAATGCCAGATTTTCTCCATTGCTGTCCAGTCTTCAATGATACCATGTTCAACAGGGAACATTAACTTTAAAACGCCTTTTAATTGCATAGCTTCCTCACCAATATAGTATTCCCGAGTATAATGTTCAACATCAGTCATGATGCTTTCATACTTAGGATAGCCTATTAGTGTTGGGAATACTGACCTTGGTTGATCTTCACCAGCAAATCCATTCTTGGAGATACCAGTACCATTATCAACAACCAGGGCTTTTGCGTTCAAAAAGCTTTCTTCCTCTGCCATATTTCTAATTCAGCTCTTAATTTTAATTAATTTTTTTTTATTCGGTTAATTTCTTCGATTATATTTTTTAAAATTTTTATAAAAACCTTATTGCTAATTTTCTCTTATTATTTATCTTTAAATTGATAAAATTCAAGATTAAAATTAACATAATAATAAAGAAACTTCTTTATAAATTTTTTGAATACAAAACAAAAAAACATTATAAATGTATGTAAAATCGCTTTTAAGTATATGTACAAAATTGGTCATTTTATCGTCGTTTAGGACAACAAATTTTATGTTCAACCTCGCTTAGTTCATTTCGAAATAACAATTTTGAAAACAACAATTGAAAGTATACCATAAAACTTTCTTTAAATGTAAAGATATGGAAATAAATTGTATTCTATTAAATCAAAAACTTAATTCCTATTAGTATTTATGAATGAATTTAACAAATAATAAATAAAAATATATATATTATAAATAAAATCTAAATATGATTTTCAGGTAAAGACTATTATATTTTAAAAAATCCTAAAAAGAAGAATTAAAATGAAACATATAGCAAATGCCGTTCCCTCAGAGGAAATTAGCTTTAATAATGTGCAATTAAAGACAGGTGTGAGATTGCAGTATGCTGAAAGAGGTAAGAGGGATGGTGAAGTCATCATTTTCCTGCATGGATACACAGATTCCTGGTATTCCTTTAGTACTATATTATCATTACTATCTACCGAGTATCACACTATATCATTAACTCAACGTGGTCATGGTGACTCAGATAAACCGAATAGCTATAATTTCAATAATTTTGCAGCAGATGTCGAAGCTTTCATGAACGAGCTTGGAATTGAAAAAGCTACTATAGTAGGGCATTCGATGGGGAGTTTTATTGCACAGAGAGTAGCTATTAACTACGCTGATCGTGTCAAAAGACTAGTTCTCATTGGATCTGCTCCCTCTGCAATAAACAACGAAGGTATCAATGAGTTTCAGGAGGTCGTTGCTTCATTAGAAGACCCTATTGATAAAGAATTTGTACGTGAATTTCAGTCAAGCACTCTCCATAATCCAGTGCCTGAAGAATTTTTGGAGAAAGTTGTCTCGGAAAGCATGAAAGTTCCTGCTCGTGTTTGGAAAGAGGCTTTAGCGGAATTGGGTAAAATAGATCATTATGATCAATTACGCCAAATTAATTTGCCAACCCTGATAGTTTGGGGAGATCACGATGATTTTTTCACACGGGAAGATCAGGAAACTCTAGCCAATCTAATTCCTAATCCAACTCTCAAGTTGTACGAGAAAGCTGGACATGGTACCCATTGGGAGAAACCACAGAAATTTGTCGATGATTTAGAAGAATTTATGCGATTATAATAGACTAATTACTTATAATCTAATATAATTGATTATTAACTTTTTTTTCTAATTTTGAATAAAAAATTTTTTGCTTGGTTTTTTTATCTTTTTTCTTATTATTAGATATAATAATTATAAAAACTTATTTTACTTAAAATCTTGAATAGTATTTGAAAAGAAAGAGACTTATTAATTAACTTAAATTTGTAATAAATAGGAAATTTTAATATGCCGGAAAGTGGAACCATACTTTATGATTTAAACAAAGTTTTTATTCCTTGTCGAACAGTTTTAGAGATGGAAGCCCTGACTTCTCTTTTTCTAGAATATTATAATTATGATGAAATTAAAGAATTACCCCAAAGTCAACCATCAAGCGAAAAATTAATAGAAAAATTTCATGTAATAAACGTTGAACCACTTGAACATATTATCGAATATTTCATCAATGTTATTGTAAGTAAATTGAAACCAATTGTTATGTATCAAAGGGATCATCATGATAGGTTTAGAATGGGTAATGTAGAAGCGTATGCAAAAACAAGGTTATGCTTATTTTTAGCTTTACATCGATTAAAGTTGAAATTTCTAATTATTAAGAATTTTATGGATAAATTTAAAGGAAAAAAGTATAACTTAGATATATCTGGAGATAAAGAGCATTTGGGAGCACATGAATTTCTTTCCACTTTTTATGATGATTATTATGAGAAAAATATAATGAACCTTAAACTAATGTTATCTTCGAAGAGAATGTCCGAGAGAGTGAGTAGGTTAATGGATACTTCTAAAACAATAACAAATGAAGATATAATCAATGCTATTACTTTCAAGAAATTCCTCGATGATAAAAATAGGATCAAATTTATTATGAAGGAGATAAAAGCTTCTCTTTTTGTTTGTAGAGTGATGTTTGCTCAAATAGATGTATATAATCCTTTTACATTGGCAAAAGAAATTGATGTTGATGCAGAAGAGATGATGATAAGTCAAGATTTTATTCCAGAATTAATTCCAGCAATCTCACAATGTTATGCAGAACAACATATGCCACAACTTGAAGATTGTTTTAGAGCCTATGAATTTATGATGCATAGAGTTTTAGAAGGAATAAATTATGCTGTAGAAATAGCCTCTGGTGGGCAAATTATTCTCGATATAGATAGTACCATCTATAATACAGGAAATATCTTTGAACTCTAATTTTAAACATCATTCATAAAAATTGGACTCGAAATAAAATATAATGTATCAACTTTTTTTAGACTTAATAGGAAAAGAAAATAAAATATTATTTAAAATGAAGACTGAAACGTTGGAAATAAAACGTGAAGTATGGGAATATTTAAGACGATATAGATATACACCTTTTAAAAAGCGATACTTGGAAATGTTAGAGTACGAAGATATTGATAAAGCAACCAAAAGTTTTAAAAAAATGTATTTATAATTAATTAGATCTGTAAGCTTAGCAATAGATAATTCCATCCTTTCTTTAAGAGGTTTAGATTTTAAATTACTGATATGAAATAATATATTATATACAATACTTCAAGGTTTATTGAACTCTTTGTTTATGGAGCATAATGAAATTATTTAAAACAGATTTAGAACGCTTTACATCAGATTTCAATTATATGCTTAAAATAGTTCTCTTAAATAGCTTAGGGTTCTTTTTTATTGGTTTTTGGATCCCAATCATCGCGAACTTAAGTATGGGAGCAACTGGTTTTCAATTGAGCTTAATCGTATCAGTTCAAGTTTTAGGTAGAATGATAAGTGGGTTTATCGTAGGTTTCATTACTGATAAAATCAAATCAAGAACATTATTGGTTTTAATAGGTTCATTTGGGAGAACTATTGCATATTTTATAATCTATGCCGCGATAATTACAAATTACATTATCTTGTTAGGAATTGGGACCTTTATTTTAGGTTTTATGGCAGGAGTTTTCTGGGTTCCATTTAATACATTTGTAGCAGAAAAATCAAGTAAAAATCATCGGTCTCAAGCATATGGTAAAAGAGATTCTTTGAATGCCATTGGACAAATATTAGGCTCACTTTTTGGGTTTACTCTTTTAATGACTGCTAGTATTTTTACTGATAGTGCATTTATTATATATGGAGCGATTCCTATATTCGGTCTTGGAAATTTAATAGCAGGTGTAAGATTTTATTATAAGGTAGATGAAAAAATCAAATTTATAGAGGATTCAGAAAATACTAACAATTCAGATATGGATCCTCCAGGAAAAACCAGATTATTTTATTCCAGAACAATCAGTATAGGATTGGCTTTTTTAATGATGGTGCTATTCTTGGGGAGCGTGAATGGATCAATTGCGCGACCATTTTTGAATATTTATTTATTAGAAAATATTGAAAGCAATGTCAATGTAGTTATTTGGGCTTATTTACCTGCAGGAATTTTAGCAACTCTTTTTGCCCCAAAATTAGGAGCAATTGTAGATAGACTTCGCCCTTCAATAGGAATAACTATTGCTAGCTTGTTAGGGGCATCAGTCACTTGGTTTTTAATTAATTCAGCAAATATTTGGATATTTTCTGCCCTATTATTAATTGATATGACCATTATGATTGCTGCTGGTTTAATATTCCAAAATCTTGTTAGTAGAATTTCAAAAGAACATAGAGGAAAAATATTGGGTTTTGGTGAATTTTTTGCTTTTTTAGGAAATGTAATTGGGCCTATTTTAGGAGGTATTTTATGGGATTTTCTTGGTTCAAAATTCCCTTTTATTATTTCTATATTTGTTGAATTGTCATTAATTCCACTTTATTTAGGAGTAGTTTATTTGCTTATTCCTCATTTAGCAGAATCATATGAATTAAAAGTAGAAACAGAAAACTGAATAAGAAAAATTTTTTACTTTTTTATTTACCACTTAAAGTTTTTTCTGCTCTTTCGATCTTTTTATTACTCCATTCCTTCACTTTAGCCAAGATTTGCATTTTATTATTTGGTCTATTCGATTCAATCGGTTCTTTTATGTATCCTTTATTTATAGCATTATTATAAACTCTTTCACCGATTTTTGTTCTAATTATTGCAGTTGTTAATTTTTCCGGCGAACCTAGTCCACCAAAAGAAATATCAGCATAAATGTTGGAAAAATCAGGACACGCATAACAAGCTGGTCTACCAATTTCGTGCAAATCTGAAAAGGGAATTTTTAAAGTATTTCCATTTTTAAAGTATAATAAAACTTCTTCTCGTACATTCATACTTTCAACGTCTTCGAATGAAAAATTGAATTTTTTTTCTAGTTTTTTTCTATCTTCATCATCAAATGAGAAGTTTAGATAACAAAACAAACCGAAAGTATATTTAACAATATGAGCTGGTAGAATACTTAATTCTTGCATTTTTCTAATTGAATTAATTTGGCATGGTGTACCAACAACAGCTATGTTTAAAAAATCAGGTCCCATAACTTTTTTCAACGCAATATTAGCAGCTATAAATGTATTATATTTTTCTAATCCAACTACTTGGCTAGAAAAGTCAAAATGAGAACCTGCCGCTTCAATTAAATCATCCTTACTTGTAGCTAAAAATGAAGTACGATTAAAAGGACCTTTTCTTTTACAAACAATCGCTCCATCTATTAACTTGTTATCTAATAAATAAGATAAAATTGCTGTTACTGCACCGCCATCAGTCGCTCTATTTCTAATGTCTTCAGAGGTGGCATGGCATGAAGCTACTTTTAGTTGATTTCCCATAGGAGGATCATAATCGAATTTTTTATTTAACTGGTTATTAAGTACATGAGTTTGAGGACATACAAAATAACAAATCCCACATTTAAGACAATTATCTTTATTTACATATTTAGGGGGTCCTGATTCAGACATTTCAATAGCTTTAATTTCACCAGCTGAACAAAAACTAACACAACCACCACATTCTCCACATAATCCTTTTTCATGAACGTCTAATATTAAATCCTCAAATGTTTTTGTAACCGTAGCCATATTTTTTCACCCATTTGTAATTAATTTTTAAAATTTATATAATTTATTTAATATTCATTTGGCATTTTTTTAAGCTCAGCAAGAGAAAAAACTGGGCCATCAACACAAACAAATTTATTTCCTATATTACACCTTCC
>JBHLRA010000134.1:0-4997 GCA_048883045.1 Candidatus Thorarchaeota archaeon
CTTGATAGTTTCAGCTTCATCGGCTTTATCAATTAGAATCTTTCTTTTTCTCTGTCCATCTGCTCTTGGAATGTTAGCTTTTTCATCTTTTTCAACAATACTAACTTCTACATATGCTAAAGGGTCGTTATAGTAGGATCTCATTCCACAATGCTGCACTTTTATATCCAACCATACAGCCTTTAGAGGAGGCAATTCATAGAATAGTTCTTCGTTGTCATCTTTTAATTCTAATGAAAGTAAACGCAGGTCAGTTTTTTTTTTGTCTTCAAATTTGACCTTAAAATTGCATCGCGACATTGGAAATAAATCATTAACATAGAAATACATCTGAGAGATTGGAAGATCCGTGTTATATAAGGTAAAAAAGCCAATTTTATCGATTTCTTTTATTGTCTTCTTGAATACCGAAGGTTTTACAACAGAAACTCCAAATATTTTGGTTTTTTCATGGTCCTCTAGCTTCACATATTTTTTACAGATTCTTACTCCTTTTATATTATGATGAGATCTAAGAATCTGTTTCAATCTCTTGAGATCTTTGCCCACATGCTTTTTTGGTACAGCAAAAAACTCAGGGTGGAAATCATGAAATATTTTCACAACCTTTTGCTCTTTTACTGTTTTTACCCATAGAATTACTCCATTTCGGTAAGTAGAGACATCCAAAAGCCAGCCATCAAATTGATCTTGGTAATCCACTCTCTAACCTTTCCCTTTTATCATTTCTTCTAATTCATTTACTTTTGCTTCTAATACTTCGATTTTTTTTTCTTGTTCGACTGCAAAGGAGATGAAAAGTATTTCTGACAACATTGGACGTGCACTCATACTGCCCGCATCTGCGTGTATTCGAGCAAAATTCATCAATTTGTCAAATATCTTCTGCTCCTCCGGACGTAGTGCTCTTTTAAAATCTTTCCAACTTTCAATTTCATGTTCCAAAGCAGGTCTGAAAGAAGGTACGGTTCTACCCATCATTTCACTTCCGTTCTGTTCAAATCCCAGAAAGTAAGTATTTCAGTAAATTAAAAGGAGAATACATAACCAATTTTCTAATTTCTGTGTTGAACAATTCAATTAGATTTATTCAATCTAAATAAATATAATCCTTAATTATAATCTCCTGCAATTGATTTAAAATAAAAGCCGATATATATGAGTTATAGAATCATAGATTCTCTATGTTATGTACCGACTGAAGAAGTATTTGTTGACCTGTTAGTATCATTACCTCCTCAGATGGCTAGATATCTTAAAGATGTATTTGGTCCAAGAGTAGCTCCACTCTTGGGGATTACACCAGAAGAACTTTATAATATGAAGTCTGACCTTAGTACATCCGATCTCAAGGAAGCAATTAAACCTTTCTTACCTAAAATAAGGAAATTAACCATGTCTATTGAGTATTTCGTTGAACAACTCAATAAAATGGGAGTTGAAAAAGCAGTTATATTTAATTTAGATGAAGAGACACCAAGTGGTATATCTGGACTTCCAAATGATTACTATGCAGACATTGTACAACAATTTCCTGAAAAATTTATTGGAATCGCAGGAATTGATCCTTTAAAAAAAAAGAAAGCTATTAAAGAAATTGAAAGATCATACGACATCGGACTTAGAGGGATTGCAATTAGACCCTTTATGTTTCAAATGCACCCAACTGATAAAAAAATGTATCCAATTTATAACAAATGTGTAGAGTTAGATATTCCTATATGGTTCCATATGTCTATTAACTATTCAACCAATACAATGGAAGTGGAACGCCCAATTTATCTTGATATTGTTGCTCAGGATTTTCCTGAATTAAAAATCATCGCTGGACATGGGGGATGGCCTTGGGTGAATGAAATGGTTGCAGTTGCTTGGCATAATCCTAATATTTACATTGATATCGCTTCTTATCTTCCTAAATATCTGAGTATGAAAGGGACAGGATGGGAACCACTAATACATTATGGAAATTCAGTAATTCAGGATCGTATCCTTTTTGGGTCAACTTGGCTTTTTATGGGCATGTCAATAAAGCAACTTGCCGATGAAGTAATGAAATTGCCATTAAAGGAAAAAGTAAAAGAGAACTGGCTTTATAATAATGCAGCTCGTCTTTTTGGAATAAAGTAGAGGAAGAGGGGTTTATTTTTCTTTTTTATTACATTCTGGACACAACACTTCATCATAATCTTCTAAATCACTTCTCCAGACATAGATTTTACCAAATCCTCCACATAATTTGCATACCTTCACATCTCCCTTCGGATATACAAAATAACTCAATCTTATGATCACCTCCAGAGATTAATTATCCAATAAAAATTATTCCTAATGTCATAAGAGCTCCACTAACTAAAGGAACTGTAAAATTATCATTAATTTTATATGAAACTAACTCTGTCAATGGAGCAGCAATACCGCCGATAATGAGAATTATTAATGAAAAATGTAATGTAAGAAAAAATAAGAAACCACAGATGAGTACAGATCCAATGTACGCAAGAGTACCCTCAAAAGTTTTATTAAATAATTTATTGCGACCAAAAGCTAACCCAAAGATTTTACTAAAAATGTCACCAAAAATTAGAAAGGTTAATGCTAAAATTGCTATGTTTTTATTAAATAGAATAATAGTAATAAAGGCTGCTAACAAAAATAATGTCATTGAAGATAACTTTTTCGCCTCACTTCTCCTAAATAAAGATTTTACTTTTAACATTAGCAAATTATTTCTCTGTTTATTCAAAAATCTAAAGATATCAAGTCCAAAAAAGCTAATAAATACGATACTTATAATAGTAAGAGCCAATATTTTTGAGTAAATTAAATATAGAATAATAAATATGAAAGCAAAAGGTCTGAGAGCAACACGCCACCAATGGTTATTAAAACGCTCATCCTGAACTTTAATCACTTTATCGGTTATGATACCAAAAATACCTGCTAATGTAATATAAGTAATTATAATGTAGAAGAAATAAGCGTAAAGATTATGAGAATATAATAAAAAAGCAGAATATCCTAGCAATGGTAAAATAATCACTCGTATAATTTTTCCGTTTTTTGAAATATAAGCAAAAATTATTATTAGAGTGCACAAGAACAACAGAATATATAAGATATCTATACTAATGAATATGTATTGAAGTAAATAGTATAATAAGATTCCTGTAGCACAAGCTACCCCACGACCACCTCGAAAATGCATATAGAATGGAAAAACGTGTCCAATTACGGCTGCCAATCCACTAAACTGTGCGCAAAAAAAATTGGCTCCTATAATTTGAGCAATAAAAATTGATAAAACACCTTTCAAGGTGTCAATAATCGCTGTTGGAACTGCATATGATGCACCTAAAGTGTGAAATGCATTTGTTGTACCAGCATTACCTGATCCTTTTGTTCTTATGTCTATATGTTTCAATTTACCAAATATATAGGCTGGAGAAATTGAACCTATTAAATATCCAATCATTATGCTTAAAATATTTATTATTATTTCAATCATCACGCTAATTCTTCTTTTTTAGAATTCACGAAGTTTGAAGTTTGGAAAATCCATTAATACTCTAGAAATCTACCTATTTAAATGTTTTCATATTTTTTGAAATTTAGGAAGATATTCTTTCATCTGATCTGAAAAATTTAAAAAAAAGTAATAATAACCATATTTACTATTGTAATGCAATAAAATTCTATGTAAACATGAATAATTATGATTGAAGATTTAAAAAAATGGCATGCACCTTGTGGAATTTATTGTAAAAGATGTCCTGGAGTAGAAAATTTTGGATGTACTGGATGTCGAGAGAAAAAAGGGCAAATCCTTAAATTTCCTGTCTGTAAAACTTATGAATGTGTTACAAGAAAAGATTATAATTTCTGTCATGAATGTAATGATTTCCCATGTGAAATGCTTCAGCCTATCGTTAATTTTGAAATATTCACACCACATAACTCTAAAGTCTATAATTCAGTCATGATTCATAAATTAGGATTGAATGAATGGAATAAGATCTGTGAAGAGAAAACTAACCTCTATTACAAAGGAAAGAAAGTCCAATATGGGGGTGATCTTCTCACGTTAGAAGAAAAAGACCCAAATATGTACAAAAGAAAAACCAAAGACTAAGTTTAACAGTTTTCTTTAAATATTACTTTTATATATTTTCACAGCTTTTTATTACTTGATTAAGTTTAATCTAGAGATTCGATTACTTTAGCATAATCTTCCCTTTTTGCCTTTCTTATAGCTTTTGCTCCACATGTTTCGCAATATTCTACTTTAGTGTGTGCAAATTTTCCACATTTATCACATATGAAAGGAAAGGATTTTTTGTATAATTTTAAATCGATGGTTATTCACCATTTTAGTAAATATTTTTTAATCAAACATAAATGAAATTTAATTCACATTATTTATACTTAACTACTGGTTTTTGAGAAAATTATCTTAGATCATTTTATTTTCGATTTTCCTTCTTCTGATAAAACTAGAGTAGACCGATGATAGAAAATTTAGGGTCAAAAATTATATATAATAACTCTTATTCTTTCTCCTCTGCTTTTTCAGCCTTCTCTACTGCTCTTTTCTCTGCTCTTTCAGCCTTCTCTACTGCTCTTTTCTCTGCTCTTTCAGCCTTCTCTTCTGCTCTTTTCTCTACTCTTTCAGCCTTCACTACTGCTCTCTCTTGTGCTAAATCTGATTTCTGTTTTGTCTCATATTTAATATAGTCGTCATGTTTAGCTTTTCTCATATTATTTGATCCACATTTTTCACAGTACTCTGTTTTTGTATGCATAAATTCTCCACAATCATCACAGATAAACTTATAAGTCTTTTTAAACCTTTTTATGTCCAATAATAGCACCCCTAAGGTTAATATTTATTTTCTTATTTAATATATTGACATTTAGTTACCATTATTTAAATAATTAATTACTTTAGTTCTGGTAAGTATTATAATGTGATGCAAAGAAGCAATAATCTATAATCA
>JBHLRA010000134.1:5097-8471 GCA_048883045.1 Candidatus Thorarchaeota archaeon
TAATTTATTAAAACCAGTAATCTAGTGTCGCATTCTTTAGAAAAACTTTTTTCTTGGGTGCACGGCGCTTCCACTTTTTTAGTTTGTTTTCAGGCAAATAAGGGTGTTGTACTAAAACATATTCATCAAACCTTTCATCGTCATTTATCTTCACCAATACATTTCCAAAATGAGATAGTATTTTTCCCCCTTTCGGTCTGAAAAGAGATTTTTCGTGTAATGGTGCCGTTATAATAATGAGAGGTTTTGTCTTATAAAGTATTTGCTTGATTCCATCAATTGTTCTTAGTAAATCTTCGAAAGTCTGTTTTTCATAGCACTCAAACATTGTTGTAATCCCTGAGATTAAAATAACCTTCACATCTTCAAGCATGGAAAGTCTGTTCTCCAATATTTCAACCATTTGATCCCAAGTAAACGCTCGTGAAATAAGAATGTTTTCTAATACTTTTCGAGGAGATAAATTCTGTGAAACCGCAAACTTACTTACATTATAAGGATTAAACTTATTATTTCCATCAATGAAAGCGACTTTAATACCCTCTCCGAATCCTCCATTATCAATAGCTTTTTGGGCAATAACCGCCGTCGTTATCAAAATATTAGTTGTTAGTCTCTTATCTCCATAGAGTAAATACACTAAATTTCGATGAAAACCTCCAGAAAGTAAGTCATCTAGTGTGTGATCCCCACTTGAAATGAGTGGTAAATGATTTCTTCTTTTAAAAACCTTAAAGCCATCATCATATGAGAGGAAAGATTCTTCGAAGGTCATTATGTAGGGTAAGAATTCTTCAAAATAAAACAAGGATACACCGACAATTTTCTAAAATACATGCAATTTCTTCTTAGTTTAGAAATAATGCTTCTGTTCTCAAGAAAAATAGTTCTCTTAAAAGAAAAACTGTTTCATGGAGACTGGGAGGGGAGATTAAAAGTAAAAATAAAATATAAAAAAGTTCTGAACATGTTTTATAGGTATCAGAATTGATAACCTAGAATTATTCGTATTAGGAAATTTGGAGGATAACTAAAATCAAACTTTATAATAAGTGTTATAAAATAATTTATTATCAATAATTTAATTATAAAAATCAAAAAAAAATAGTAATAAAATGTCATATAAAGATAGGTTTTGGAAGAAAAATTGGGACTCACATATCAAAGATCTCGATCCTAAAGAGTTCGAGACTTCATTTACACAAACTATAAGAAGAACTTTTGATGAACTCCCTGATAAATTAGCTTTTGCCTTCTATGGCACAGAAATTTCATATGGAGAATTGGATAAGTTATCTAATGAATTTGCTCATATGCTAATTGAAAATGGAATGAAAAAAGGAGATGTTTTAGGAATAAATGTAGTTAATATTCCAGAATATATAATTGGTCTTTTGGGAGCAATGAAAGCAGGAATAATTGTTTCTGGTGTTTCACCACTTCTCTCAGCTGTACAAATACAATATCAATTGAATGATTTAGGAACAGGAGGAAAACAAGTTGCTTTACTTACGTTAGATGCTATTTTTGCAGGGCATATCACAAAGATTTATACTAAAATTCCTTCACTCAAGCTTGTTATTACAACTTCAGTTGGCGGATTCATGCCAAAAATGTTAGCAAAACTAGGAAAACTAGTGGGGAAAATACCTAAAGGGAAGGTCACTCCATTAGAAGGAATAATTGTAATTGATTATCATAAAGATGTTAAAGGAAAGTATTCTGATACGCTCCCCGATGTTAAAATTACTCCAGAGGATATAATATTTATTCAATATACAGGAGGAACAACTGGTCCACCAAAAGGTGCAAAACTAAGTCATAGAAATTTCGTTGCTGATATAAAAATATTCCAGCATTGGCTTAGTTGGGAATTTGGAACCGGTTTTGGTTTATCTGGCTTTCCTTTCTTTCATATAGCGGGATTATTTACTTGCTCGAACGTAATAATGCTAGGATGGAGTCAGATTTTAATACCGAATCCAAGAGATACAGATCATATGATAAAAGAAATGTTGAAATATAGACCCACTGTCTTAGCAAACGTACCTACATTGTATCAATTGATAATAAAGAACCCAAAATTCAATAAGATTGATAAAGATATGATTGATTATGCCATATCAGCCGCAGCTCCATTTCCAAAAGAATCCCAAGAGATATTTGAAAGTGTTATTGGTAAAGGAAAAATAATAGAACTTTATGGAATGACGGAAACCTCACCACTAACAGTTGGTAATCCTTCGAGGGGAAAGAAGAAATTAGGACATATTGGCTTACCCTTCCCTAATGTGGAGTTTAAATTAGTGGACCCAGATACTGGAAAAGAAGTACCTTTAGGAGAAGCCGGAGAAATCTGTGTAAAAGGACCAATGGTTATGGAAGGATACCATAATAAACCAGAAGAAACTAAAAAGGCTATTGATTCGGATGGATTCATGCATACTGGAGATGTTGGGATAATGGACGAAGAAGGTTACGTAAGGATTGCTGATCGAACAAAAGATATGATTATAGTAGGAGGTTTCAAAGTTTTTTCAGCAAAATTGGAAGATACATTAACTAAACACCCCGCAATTGAGATGATAGCCACAATTGGTGTTCCGAATCCAGATAGACCTGGTTCTGAGCTTGTAAAAGCCATTATACAGATAGCCCCAGATTATGAATTCGATGGAGACGAGGAAGCATTAAAAGAAAAAATAACGGCATTTGCCAAAGAAAATTGTTCCCCATACGAAGTCCCAAAAATCATAGAATTTACAGAAGAGCTCCCACTAACAGTAGTGGGAAAAGTAGATAAGAAATTATTAAGAAAAAGTTAGTGAGTAGAACAAATTTTTGCTTTAAATTTATTTTTTTATTTTAATTTTTTTTGAACTCCTATTAGCTAAAATTTTTTGGTGTAAACTTTGAAAATCTTTTTCTGGTATTCTTTCTTTTAAATCTTCTCTCAGGACAATTTTTATCGCATCATTTGGACATTTTAAGACACATACACCGCATCCTATGCACCAATCGGTATCGATTACTGCGAGTTTATTCTTTAATTTTACTGCATCTGCTGGACATACTTCAATACAATTACCACAGCCAACACACTGATCCTCTGAAGTTTCCCGGATAAAGTAAGTAGCAATTATTTCATCACGAGGGATCATTCTTCTTCTTATTCGTCCTAAATTCCAACAAGAACATCCACAGCAATTGCAATTCTGTTGCACATTATCAATGGCGTTATCTGTAAAATGAACTAATCCCGCTTCTGAAGCTTTTCGACTAATTTCTAATGCTTCTTCAACACTAACTTCTCGAGCAAAACCTCTATCAATAATATAGCGTGCTAAATCATTAAATTTCATACAGACTTCTAA
>JBHLRA010000135.1:0-3603 GCA_048883045.1 Candidatus Thorarchaeota archaeon
GATATCATTTTAATTATCAATAGCAAATTTGATCACTATTTACCTCTTTTCAGAAGAAAAAATGATGAGAAGATAATATTCCATCGATTTCATCCACTTTTTTTATTATAGTGCTTCTCTTTGACTCTTTTTAAAAATAAAATTCTACAATTTATTTATCCAAAATATAATTTTTTCTTTCAAAGAGGCTTTAGTTTCATCTGAAGTTATCTCGTGTGCCATCAATATCTTTCCAAATTGTGAAATCTCATACAGAATTCTATGACCTCCTTTAAAGATAAAGATATCATCTTTGATCTTCTCAAGGCGTTCAATGATTACTTCAGGATCATCAATATCATCTAGTTCATTTTTTAGGCTATTGAATTGCTCTAAAATCGATTCTTTTTTGTCTGTTGCGGACACATCTCGCTCAACTTTTTCATGTTCAGCATCACTAGAATGAAAAGACATATCTGCCCTTTGAATTAAAGACCGAATTAAATCAAGTTCAGTTTCAAGAATTTTTTGGTTTTCTATTACATTTTTTAATTGAGGAGTGAGGGCTTTAATATCGAGTGTAGCTTTACTCAACTCATTGACTTTATCAGTTAAAGTATTTATTTTTAAATTGGTTTGACCCATTTTAGTAATAATATCAAGTCCAAACTTTTCTAAAATTGAAGCAAATTTATCAATTTTATCACCCGCTTCTTTAATAAATCCTGCAATTTCCTTTGTATTTATTTTATCTGATTCTCCCATAAAATCTCCTCTTTTATTTTGATTTTAATTAGATCTTCTTCAGATCTTCTTCTTATTAATCCTCATAAAAAATACTTATTTAATTAATTATTATGCTCTTATAAAAAACTTCTTAACAATTCATTCAATACAAAATAATATAAGAAGAAAGTAGAAAAAAAAAATTATAACAATGATCCAGTACATAAATGTGCTAACAAGAGATGGGAAATCATTGTTATTTAGGAATTATGGTAGTTCTGATGTCGATAGAGACTTGTTAGCTGGATTTTTAAGCGCCTTTTCGGGATTTATGAAAGAAATCAGCCAAAGTGACATTAAGAGTACTCAAACTGAAGATTTCAAATATTTTTATACAATTATTGATCCTATTATCATTGTTGTAGCAAGTGATTTAGAAGATGATGATGCTACTGTAAATTCTAAGATCTTAAGTATAAGAACTAAATTTCTTGATAAATATGGAAAAATTCTTGAGGATGATAGTTGGGCAGGAAATCGTAGTCTTTTTACCGAATTTGAACATGAACTTGACAATATAATTTTGGGTGCTATTAAGATTTCAGTTATAGGATTTGGGGGCGTAGGGAAGACCACCTTAACTCGATTAATATGTGGAAAAGATGTTAATCTTGAGTATGTCCCTACCATTACAGCGGATATCGCTTCTTATGATGGTGATGAATTTGAAAGATCGATAACCCTTTGGGATTTTGCTGGTCAAGCTCAGTTTAGATCCTTATGGAACAGCTTACTGCAAGGAACAGAGATAACTCTTTTGGTTACTGACTCAACATTTGAAAATATCAGTAATTCTAAAGAAATAATCCATGATATTTTAGATAAATTCTACCAAGATAAATTAGTAATTGGCATTGCAAATAAACAAGATTTGCCAAATCGACTTACTCCAGAGTTTTGTGAAAAAATCCTTTCTAGTGAAAGTCGCGTTATAAAAACTCATGGAATGATTGCAATTGAACCTATGTATCGAGAAAAGATATTAGCAATCTTGAAAGAAGCAATAAAAAAAATTTCATAAATTATTATTACTAATAATTATTATCGTAGGTGGTTTATTTGATTGATTTTGAAATTGAGAATATTGAGTTTGAACAATATGAAGGAATAAAAAAGTTAAAATTACCATATTTAACAGAAGAAGAGAAGAATATTATTAATCCTATTGTAGCTCCTACTTCTGGATTACGTATTCAGATCCTTGACATAAAAATGCCAAGTAAACAAAATAAATATATTTTAACTAAAAGAAAACTCTTTCTTTTTTTAAGAATGTTCAAAGCAATCAGTCGAAAGTTTAAAGAAATTAAAGATAATCAAAATTTAAAGATATTAATTTTCACAGACGACCGACCAACTAAAGATATATTATTACAATACTGTTCTGAAATTTTTGCTTACGATGGATTTGATGTGTATTATCAAGTTGATAACCTTAGTGAATCAAAGATTTCCTCTCCTTATGGTGCAGCATCAATTGCATTATATGATGACATAAATTTAGTCATTGTTTTAACTGCGAGTCATAATGATTTATCTTGGAACGGTATAAAGCTCTATATAGATTATGCTATTCCAATGTCTGGAGATCTATTTAAGGATATATCGAAAAAAGCTCTTGAAATTAATGAAATTCATTTTAAACCAGAATTCATTCCAATAAGAATTGAAGCGGAACAAAAAAATAATGATTATGTAATTAGCCTATTATCAAAAATACTTAAAATAGAGAGTATTCGGGAGAAAAATATTATTATATGGCCTTATTTAGGTAAAGCTCGAGGAATTGTAAATCTATTTAAGTATTATGGAGCAAATGTCACAGTTGTTGATGAAGAACTTAATCCTCCTAATCCATTAAAAAATATCCAAGAAGAAAAGCTTCAAGATATAATGACTCAAGCTAATTCAAATATTGCCATTTTATTAGATGCGGATAGAGATAGAATCGTATTATATGTTAAGCAGAAGGGAGAATATTACACGTATATACCAAATGAAATCTATTCTGCGATGCATAATATACTAGCTAAGGAATTTAACAAGAAAATTATAAATGTAAGGACAATTCCAAGTGATCTAAGAGGTGATGAAACAGCATTCTTAAATATATTAACAGGGGTGGGATATAAACACCTAGGAGTAATAATGTATTTTTTACTTGGAATTGATGTAGATAAGTCAAAAGTTGACACAGCAATTTTATATTACGAAGACGAGCAGAAAAATCTAATCAAAATTAATAAACCTTACCCTCTCAAACAGCAAATAATAAAATTAATGGAAAATCAAAATCTTGAAAGCGAATCTTTCTTAATGGTTTATTGGGAAGAAAGTGGAGGTCATACACTCAATATATTAGATATATCTAAAAATAATACAACTGAAGAATATGATTTTACTACTGAATTTACTGTAATTGCCGATAAGTATCCTGTTCCTGCATTAGTATTAATAACTGAACTTATTTGCAGAGGTTATGTAATTTCTGAATCAATAGATTGGTCAATAAAGGGAATAAACCGTACTATCCCGGCTATTGATCAAGAAAAAATCAGAATTATGAAAAATTTTGAAAAAAATCATAATAAACAGATCCTAATTGATAAGAAGCAGTATAAGGTTCATGCATTATCAGATAATAATGAAATGATTGATATTTATCAATTGAAAAGTGATGACTCAACGCTCTATTTCAGGCCAAGTGGAACAGGTCCAGAAGTTAGATTTTACATTTTTGGCAAGGTAGAAACTCACTTAGATGAAATCCATAGAGTGATGGAATATATAGGTGATAATTTCAAATAATCATTTTTACTGATATAGATTTTTTCAGAA
>JBHLRA010000135.1:3703-6583 GCA_048883045.1 Candidatus Thorarchaeota archaeon
ATGAAATCCATAGAGTGATGGAATATATAGGTGATAATTTCAAATAATCATTTTTACTGATATAGATTTTTTCAGAATGCAATTTCGATATCTATCAACCTATAATCTTCAAAATTACTAAGTTTTTGATTAATGCAAATATATTCTTTTGATGTTTTTTCTCCTTCTTGATTATAGATATATCCAGTACCTGAAAATTAATCGGAATTATATTTCTCTTTTTCTTTAGAAATAAGTCTTTATAATCATCTAAGTTTAAAAATTAAAAACCTCCCATTCATTTAATGAAGAAATTGAAAGTTTAATTGTAATAATAAATTTAGTCTACATAATATTATTCTTCAAAAAAGATTTTAATTCAAAAATTAGTGAAAAAGAAAATGTTTCAAGAGAAAATTATTAATGATCAAATTCTCGAAAAGATGTCATTGGAAAATGTCTTCAAAATCTTTAATGACAATGTTTTTCCAATGCTAAATAATGAAGAACAAGAATATTGCAATGAACTTCAAGAATTTTGCTTAGACTTACACCCTAAAATCGATAAATCAAAGGATGTATATGGTTTACTTCCCGAACTTGGTAAACATGGATATATACAAAGAATAAATCCATGGAAGGACTTCAAACCTTATGGAATGAAACGAGAAATATTATTAGGTGCCCATATATCACTATTGGACCCTCAATTAGAACTAGCTAGGGTAGCAACAGGGATCTTGTGTGGAAACCCTACATTTCATTATTATGTTCATGGAGGTGAATCTGACATACCACAAAAGGTACAAGATGAGCTTTTATCTGGAGAAAAAATTGGTTGTATAGGTATTACTGAACCTGAGAGGGGTTCGGATGCAGTAAATTTGACTACGATATGTACAAAAACTGATGATGGTGTTATATATAACGGAGAAAAAGTATACACTACGAATGGGGCAGTTGCTGATTATTTTGCATGTTATGGAGTTTATGATGAAGCAAATCCGAGAGATACAATGGTTCAAGCTATTATCGCTCGTGAATTTGGTGTAAGAACTGAACGGTTAAAAATTAATTCTGTACCACGAGTTCAGATTGCACATACTATATTAGACAATGTTTTAGTACCTAAAGATTATGTTCTTGCTGATGATGGGCTTGGATATAAAAGGCTTTTTGAAGGCTTAGTTCCTGAAAGACTTTCTATCATGGGAAGTGGAGTAGGGATTTGTTGGGCGGGTCTAGTTTATGGTATTATTTATACCAATTTAAGAAAACAATTTGGTAAACCTGTAATTAGATATCAAGGTGTTGGTTATGGATTAGCAGATTTATTGACAAAAACTAATGCCGCTACAGCTCTCGCTTTACAAGCCGCAACTGTATACGATGATAAAATTCTATTTACGGAAAAACCTTCTAAAGAAGCAAAAAAGTGGGTTGCGTCTATTTCTTCTCAAGGCAAATATTATTTAGCTAAACTCACACACGAAGTTTGCTACGAGATTCAACAGCATATGGGAGGAATCTCGATCACAGACAATACCCCCGTTGATGAATTATGTGATATCAGTAAAATTGAAGAAGTAATTGGTGGATCAAGAAATATCCAACTTCTTTTAGTCCAATCTCAAATTCAGAGATATACTGGGTTATTTTAAACCTTTTTTTATTTTTATTTTTGAAAACTATCATTAATCATTTCATTTAACATTATAAATTACATGGTAATTATCTTCTCATTTTAACGATATCACCAGATTTCATAAGAATATAGGGTTTAAGATAATCTTTTCGGGCTTTTCTGCAATATCTTCTAACAAATTAGATCACTTTTCGAAATATTTTTCTATGAACCCTTTTTCAGCTTCTAGGGCAAAAAAGAAAGAAAGAAATTAAGTTGTATTTATTTCAGCAATCTGAAGATGTTTAAATAAAGAGGTAAATGATGCTAACAGTATCTTTGATCAAAATTTACATTCAATTTAAAATGTTTTTAAAAAAAAAAGAGAAATATTTTTTGTCAAATATGAAAAAATTAAAAAGTGAATGTACTATCAATATTGATTGGGACTAATGAATTTCACTGAGAAATTTAGGGATGAAACCATCCGCGCCATTGGGGGGTTAATCAGATTTAAATATGATTCGCTTATAACTGTAAAAAAGATAAGAGATTTATATAATATTGAGCCATTTGATAATTCTAAAATTAATTTTTATTGGAGAAGCTTGCAATATTTTGAAAAAAATGGTGTTTTAAAGAGGTGTAATTCTAAAAAACCAAGAGAATATCGAGTTTTCAATTTTTTCAAATTTTTTCAGATACTTTATGATGCTTACATTCATTTGGCAATGATGAATGAAAATAGTAGTTAAATACTTTTCCAGTTCTATAATTCCTCTCTATACGTGATATAAAAATTTTTTTTGAAAATGGTTGAAATTAAATGTGCTTTTTCTGAAATCATTACAGAGATTTTAAAATGGAAGAATAAAAATTTAAAAATTTTGATTTGATTTTTTTATAATTTTCTTCTAGAATGCTTTGATAGAAATTATATTCATTTTGGATCTTTTCGCCTAATTTATCTGCCAATCTCAATCGTATGAGTGATGTTGTTGTTGAAAAATAAGTTTTAAGGTCTAAAATTGGAGCATAAGGGGTAGATATATGTGTGAAGAAGCAATAAAGTAAAAGTGGTAATGGTTAGATCTAAGAAAGAATAAAACCGCATATATTACAATTCTTTTCATTACCATAAATTATGTTATTACAAATAGGGCAGATATTGATTGTTAGAATGAATTCATCCTCTGTATCTTCTAAATTACTCTTTTTTGAGTTAATTATCGCTTTAATTTCCGAAACCATTGGATCCTCAGCTTTTATAATCTTTG
>JBHLRA010000135.1:6683-8445 GCA_048883045.1 Candidatus Thorarchaeota archaeon
TTCTAAATTACTCTTTTTTGAGTTAATTATCGCTTTAATTTCCGAAACCATTGGATCCTCAGCTTTTATAATCTTTGGTTCAATATTTGATTCCAACTCTTCTAAATAATCATTGATATCTTTCTTTTTTATTTTATTTAATTTTACACTTGGAGACATTGTCTTTAATTGAATATCAATTACAAAATCCTTATTGAGTTTTAATAAATAGAAGCAATTAAAGCATCTAAAAATATTGGGTACTAATCTATTTAAACTTATTGCCCATCGTGCCCAACATTCTTTATGAGCCAATATTCCACATGAAGGACATTGCATCATATCCTTATTATCTTCCTGAGAACAAATTGAACAAATAGCACGTTCATGAAAAACCTCAAGTTTATCTGCTAAGCTGATGTAATATGCTTGGGGTTCTCCCTGCGCCATTTTTAATTTATATCTTGAGTATAAATATTCCGTTTTAATCTTTTTATTTGCTAGAGTATTTAATAGAGACTCTAGATCTTCGAGATCTTTTATCTGATAAAATTCTCCATTACAGGAAGTAGCAATTTTTTTTAACTTGATACTATCTTCATTACTTTTTTTTTCTATGCTTATTATATCTATATAAAATGGCAAACTTCGAATATCATTAACAATTTTTTCGATTATGGAAAATTCGTTAGGCGCAATGTTATAAGCACTGTCATCTAATAGAACTAATAATCTAAACAATTTTTTTGAAGTTTTTTTAAAATTTTCAATGAGTAGAGAAATACCAATTGAAATACCCTCAGCAGTGTTAGGTTTTATAATATCATTACTTAATAATTTTAAGGTCTTTAGAATATATTCTAAGTTGAGAGTAAAATGATCTAAATAATTTGGGCCATTTTTGAGAAATAAAATAAAATTAAATCTACCAGAAGGATCAATTTTTTGTTTATTCTTCATAAAGTCAGAGATTTCCTTAAAGACTTGGCGAAATTTCGTAATTTCGGGGGAAAGACCATAAAAAATAAGGCAATCTTCACTGATTATTGTTGTCATGTTAAGGTTTAAGATTTAAACTAATAATAAAAATAAGATCATATAAATTAATGTAAATAGTTGGGAGAGCCTATTCTAATAGAATAAATTAAAATAAAATTCCATTATTTCTGGTATTTGGTTATTCTTTTAACATAATTACATGGTAATTAGCTTCTCATTTTAACGAAATCACCAGATTTCATAAGGTTACAGGGTTTAAGATAATTCTTTCCCGTCTTTTCTGCAATATCTTCTAATAATTTAGACCACTTCTTGAAATTAAGTCTACCGGCACTAAATGGACCAGGCATATTAGTTCCTTTTAACATGATATCATCAATAATTTTATATCCAGAGACGATTTCTTCTTCTAAAAGCTTACAACCTTCATTTAATTGGATTGCTAAATGAATTTCAGGGTTAAATAAGCCTGCTTTTTTACTTAAATTAATTTTTGGAGTCCCCTTTGTCCAATCATAAAAGCCTTTTCCTGTCTTTTTTCCAAAATTTCCTTCAAGTACGAGTTTAGTAAACACTTTACCTGGAGCAAAATCAGAGGAAATATATTTTTCATAACTCTTCAGACTATTGTAACTAACATCTATTCCAAGATAATCATTTAATTGACATGGACCCATTGAGACTAACTTTCCTGCTCCAGCATCGGCATCAATCTGTTCCCATGGAATGCTCTTTTCATATGCTTGGTCAAAAATCCAGTTTGAATATATAAGTGAAGGGATTA
>JBHLRA010000136.1:0-8420 GCA_048883045.1 Candidatus Thorarchaeota archaeon
CTCCTTTTAGGATTTAAATTAAATCAAGATGGGAAGGAACGAGGACTTGCGATCGACCTAGGAAAACTATTGCACGCAGGGAATGAATATAATTGGGAGGGTTGTGTAGATGTCAAACCTGGAGATAAATTAACAGTAACGGGAAAAACTATTGATGTTCGATTAGTCGAAAAAAACATGATGTTATTCACAGATTTCTTAGTAAATGTAAAAAATCAAAATAATGAACCAGTTTGTAATATAACAATTTCAGCTGGGTTTCGTAAAGGAGGGTATTAAAATGGTTAATGTTTCAGATCTAAATATTGGACAAGTAATAAAGAATGAATTTGAAGGGATCACCCGAGATCTACTAAAACAATATGCAAAAGCATCGGGAGACACGAAACTTTAGTTATTTTCTAACTTAAGCGCGAATCCTATTCATACAAATGATGCTGTTGCTGAAAGAGCAGGACTTAAGGGTGTTATAGCTCATGGTTTATTAAGTCTTGGCTTTATATCTAAATTATTTGAAGATTTTCTTGAACATGGTAAATTTGGGACCCTTTTAGATATAAGTGTTCAAATGCGCGCGATGGTCAGGGTCTCTGACCTTTTAATTACTGAAGCAACTGTTAATAAGATTGAAGGCAAAAGAGTATTTTTTGATGTAAAACAGACAACTATAACTAAGGTTGATATAAAAGATAAAAACGGAAATATTGTAAAGCAGTTTGAAGCTGGCGAACGAGGATATATTTCTGAGAAAGACATTGAAAAAGGCTTAATAAAGACCAAAGAAGTTCCAGAAGGAATTCTCACATACAGAGAAAGAATAGCAACACCGGGAAAGGCTATCATTGAACTTTTTGAATAAAACCTTATACTTCTTTAATTTTTATTCTTATTTTATTTTGCTGATTATTATGATTTCTTAATATTCTTAATTTTTTATTTAATATCTCTTATTCCATCTTTATCGTCTAATTATGCAATTTACATTTAAAGTTTCTTCTTTTAACTAAAATATTTTTTTCTTCTTCACATAATTATTTTAAAAGATTTTTATACTAGTTTAATAGATCAAATATTTGAAGGAATAATTTATAACTACATAATTTTACCTAACACCTTGACAACTAAAGAACCAGTTGATCACCAAGAGCCACTAGATACTGAAAAAATTGAGAGTTTAATTTTAAATGGATATAATGAGAAAGCTGCTGAAGAAATCTTTAATATTGTTGAAGATTATCAAAAACATTATAATAAAGAGTTGATCTATCGAAGCCTTAGTTTACTAAATCTAATATGTGACAAATCACCATCAATATCAGAAAGAGCGATAAAGAATATAGCTCATTTTATTAATGATTCAGATTCTTGGATTAGATTGGTTTCATTAGAAATATTATATCAGATAAGTCTTTTTAGGCCAAATTTATTAATAGAGTTACTCGAAAAAATACGCAAACGATTATATGATCAGGATCCTTCTGTAAGAAGATTAACTGTAAAAATTATTGGTAACCTCATTTTATCTTTATATATAGATAAGGATGAATTACAAGAAATTATTGAGGAATACAATGAGAAACTCCTAGATAATGATTGGAAGGTAAAATTGAATGTAATCAAAACAGTCCAGAAAGTCTTAAATCAAGATTATACTAAAATTCGAAATTTAGAACCTCTTTTATCAATGGTAATTATTAATCTAAGAGACGAAGATGACGATGTTGCTCGAGCAGCCGCAGAGCTTCTAAAAATTCATGGGACTTATTTCTTATCGAAAGAGAAAATCTTTTATATTTTATTAAATCTCCTTTATAATGAGGAAAATCGGGTCAAGGAACTTATTATTTGGCTTTTTGGAGAAATTGGTAAAGAAAAATCATCTGAGATAATCTCAATAATTCCAAAATTGATTAACTTATTAAAAGAAAAAGAATATCGTATTCAAATAAAAGTTATTGAAGCACTTGTAAATATTGCTGAAAATAATTTTGATCAAATTTGGGCAAATTTACTTCATGCTCTATCAGAAACAAGTGATTTAAATTATAGAAATTCATTAATTAATGCCCTATTTCATTTAAGCCATAAGAACATAAATGACATTTTCCCGTATTTATTTGAAGAACTTGAAAATCCATCTGAAATTATTAGAGAAGGAATTTCTCTTGTTTTTCAACGATTATTCGAGGAATATCAGATTGAAATAGAAAATGAAATTACTAAGATTTTATATCAATTAGAATCACGTTTTTGGAGGGAAAGAAAAAAAACCATTAGCTTACTCCAACATATATGTTTTGTTTTAGAAAATAAAAAGATTGCAGTGTGGATTACGATAGAATTAAACAATGCTTTGAATATGGAAAAAGATCTAGAAGTCAAAAATGAAATCCTCTATACTTTAAAAAATATTCAAGTAAGTTTTCCAGATATTGATGATTCGATTGTTAAAATTAATAACGATTTGGCAATTTTTCATAAAAAAATTATTGAATTCCAGAAAGTACCTGCTAAATTTAGAGAGAAGTTAAATTCTTATATTGAAAATTTTAAATTCAACGATACTGAGATTCAATTAAATGAGAAATATAATAAGATTCTAAAAAATATCAAGAAATTTTCTCTTCTCATCAATAGATTTGAATATAAAAGATTAGCTTTTGATCTAATCGAAGAATGGGAGGAAACAAGAGTTCAGATAATTGAAGAATTAAGTATTATTAAAAGTTTTATTTCAGAAATTTGTGAAGAGAAAAAGACCGAATTTGTATCTAATTTGAAAAAAGAAATTAGCATCATAGCTAAACGAATTGATGTTTTAAAAGCTGAATTTGAATATTTGAGAGAAACTAAATTTGAAGTCGAAGTGGAAGAGAAACCATCTCAAGTTGGATTTGCATATATTGAAGAAGAAAAATTAGCTAATATCACTCAAATAAGAAAGAAAGTGTTTAAATTGGATGGCGATATAAGAGAATTACTAATTAGAAACGTAGAATTCAACGAAATATTTAAGGAGCTTTTGCAGAAATGGGTATCGACTAAAATTAAAATCCAAGAATATTTGAATGAATTAGATCGCCAGATTAAACAAATCAAAGATAAATTAATTGAATATGAAGAAGCTATACCTCTAAAAACTATTAATTCTAAATCTAAGCTGTATAGTAATGAACTAAGTTTTCAACTACTTCAAGGACATATCCAATCTATCATTACTGAGAGAATTGAAGGGATGAAAAAATTTAATGATGATTTTAATAACCTCAGTGATAAATTGGAATTTTTATTTAAAAAAGAAGAATTTTCAGATGCCAAGAAATTAATAGAAATGAATTCAACACAAATACAAAATTATTTTGAGGATACAGAAAAACAAATTAATATAATTATTGGTAATGAAAAAATCTTTGAAGATAATAATGTCTTCAATTTATATATAAGACCATATATTAACAAATTTAATTCCTCTAAAGAACTTTTAATAAATCAAGCGAAAAAATTTAATAGAAAAGCGAATAATAAAATTTATCTAAACCAATTGAAATATTATTCTAAAATTTTAAACCCAATTAAGTTAGACCTGTTATCGTCCTATATGGACTTAGATATAGAACGGTTAAAGGATCTGATTTTAAAATTTAGGAATAAAAATAAACTTGATGTAAAAATAATTAATGATAAGCTTTATTTTCAGCAATTAGAATCTGAGATTGTTGACTCAAAAGAAATACTTTTCTTCAAGAATATAAAAACAATAGGAAATGAGATTTATTTAAACTTTAAATTAACTAATCCTTCTAATTTTGATTTTAAAGATTTACAAATATCATTGAAGATTCCCTCTTACCTTAATTTTCAAAAAAAAGAAAGTTTTCCAAAATTCCTCCAAATAAATGAACTTAAACCAGGAAATGTCTTTAAATTCAATTATGTATTAAAAGTCGATAAAAGAAAAGAACTTAAAAAGAATTTATTCGATCCCTCTGGTGATGAAATTAAACTTGACCTTTATTATCGGGATCAGTTTAATATTTCTCGAAAATCAACTAAATATATTGATCTCTTCATCCCATAAAATTATATGATTTTCGATAAAATTTATTTATAAAATGATCCGAATTATCCAGAATTTTAATAATTCATATGCAAAAAATTAATATATCCTACTCGTTAGTCTAAAACTACTGAGATTAATTTAAAAATTAAAATTATGAGGTGAGGAATGCAAGATTTAGAGAGTTATCGATTGACCTTACAAACGAAACTATTTGGCTGAATCTATGCGCATAATTCATGCGTAAGCAGTATACTGTAAATTATCTGCCAACAAATTAGAGAAATTACTGATAAATGTTGGTCTTAAAGGTGATTTTGAAGATTCTGCTCTTATCCCTGTGCCAAATACTAATCTCTTAATGGCGAAAAATATAGATATTTTCACTCCTATTATAGATGAACCTGAAATTATGGGAGAAATTGCTGCTGCTAATGTTACAAACGATGTTTTTGCGCTAAACGTTCCTGAAATATCCGGTATGCTTGTATTTTTGGGACTTAAGAAAAATATGCCTATGTACATAGCTGAAGGGATTTTAAATGGAATTAAAAATTTCATGGAAAATAAGATTAATTCCAAGATCTTAGGTGGACATACAATCTACTCAGAGTGGCCTTTAATTGGTGGTGAAGCGAGTGGTTTTGTTGAAAAAGACAAAATTATTAAAAAAAATCATGTGAAAGAAGGCGATAAACTAATACTTACCAAACCAATTGGAAACCAAGCAATAATGGCAGCATACCGATTTCAGAGAAAAAATCCTGACCTCCTAGAGAATTATTCCATAAATGAAATTGATGAATCTATTGATTTGGCCGTAAAACTTATGATAACTCCTCTTCAGGATGTCGTAAAGACAATTCATTCCTATAATGATATTTCATTCATTCATTCGATGACTGATGTAAGTGGATTTGGTCTCGCGGGACATCTTCGAGAAATGCTTCAAAATTCACATCTCTCAGCAATAATTGAAACGATTCCTAGCATTAGATTGACAAGCGATTTAGCTTCTGAATTTGGATACAAATATGATGAGTGTGAAATGCCTGAAACTGCGGGAGGGATGCTCCTGGCAGTTGATCATGAATATGTTGAAGAATTCTCACAAAGGCTTAATAGTGAATATGGGTTGAAAAATTGGATTATAGGTAAAATCGATAACATAAATAAACCGAAATATGTTCGAGTTTCTGAGAATGTTGAACATATTGAAATTATAAAAATTTAACGATGTCTATGATATAAGTAAAAACACATCACGGTGGTAACTTATTGAGAATCCTGTTGCACAACAGCATCGATTAAAATTACTTTTATATCTTTTTTTAGATTTATTTATTAAAAAAATTGATAAATAATATCGAAAATTTTTATTAATTAGTAAAATTTGATTTTATATGTAAAATTTAAACAAAATAATAGAAAGTCATAAAAAGTTGAGGTGAAAATGGAAAAACCAGAATATAGACTCACAAAAGATGTAACTATCCATGGTTGATCGTGTAAACTAGGACAAGAAAATTTAAATGATTTGCTAGCTAAAACAGGATTATCCGGAAATATCGAAGATGCTGCTGTTATACCTATACCCAATAGTAATTTAGTTCTTGTTAAAAATCTTGATATCTTCACACCAATAATTGATGAACCAGAATTAGCAGGTGAAATAGCGGCTTGCAATGTCACAAATGATATTTTTGCGATGAATGTACCTGAGATATCGGGAATGCTTATTTTTTTAGCAATAAGTACAAGGACTCCAATGGAAGTTGCCGAAGGAATTTTAAAAGGAATAAAGTACTTTATCGAGAAAAAAGTCAATTCTCGTGTAGTTGGTGGACACACTATTTATAGTGAATGGCCATTAATAGGTGGTGAAGCTTCTGGATATGTGCATAAGGATGCAATTATTCATAAACAAGGTGTGAAGAACGGAGACAAATTGGTTTTAACTAAACCGATAGGTTTGCAGGCAATTATGGCTTCGTATAGGATTCTCAAGGATTTTCCAGAAATGTTAGAACAATATTCTATTAAAGAACTTCAAAACTCTATAAATCTAGCCATAAAAATTATGACGACTCCAATTCAAGCTGTTGTAAAAACGATCCATTCATATAAGGATTTTTCATTTATTCATGCTTTAAGTGATATTACAGGATTTGGTTTAGCGGGTCATACTGCTGAAATGCTTCAAAATTCAAACCTTTCCGCGGTGATTGAGACAATTCCTTCAATAAAATTTTCTGAAGAACTGTCTCATGAGTTAGGATACGCTTACGATGATTGTACATGCCATGAAACTGCTGGAGGGATGCTTTTAGCTGTTGATCCCACTAAAGTAGAAGACTTTACAACAGCTTTGACTAGTAATAAAATATCAAATTGGATAGTAGGTACAATAGATAAGGAGCAATCAGGCGTTGTCAGAGTTTCAGAGAATGTTCGAAACATTGAAATTACAGAAATTTAAAGATGTTAATGATATAAGCGTAAACATTTCATATGGTTGCTTATTGAAAATTCCACTTGCGAAGTGGCATCAAAAATAAGATTAGTCTCTTTCTTTTATTTTACCATTAAGTTTTATAACAATATCCCTAATTTCATTTAAGACTTCATTTACTAATTTTTCTCCATTTTCTACATTAAAAGCGGTTATTGAGACTTCTACTTCAACTGACAATCCAATTCTAGGATGTGTTTTAATCCAAAGTTGAGGATATTTTTTTTCTAATTCACTTGTATATGCGGCAATCTGGCTCTCTCCTATACCTGAAAAAAGAAATCCTTTCTCTATAAAATTCCCTTGCTGCTCTTTGAGAATTGGTGCAATTATATTTCTAAACATAGCTTTCATTTCGGCAGGCACACCAGGTAGAATAAAAATTATTGTACTTTCGTGAATAATCTTAACCCCCGGTGCAGTTCCTACAGTGTTAGGTAAAGGGATAGAACCTTCTGGAAGATAAGCCATTTTTTCTCGCTCTTTAGTCATCCCTTCAAGCTGTAGTAGTCCTTTTTTATGAGCTCGTTCATATGTTTTTTTGACAGTTTTATAAGCATGATGATCTAACTCTAATTTCCTATTTAGCCCATTTGCTATACCTTGCAAAGTCATATCATCGAATGTGGGACCAATTCCTCCTGATGTTATTATAATGTCTGGTTTACGTTGTAATATTTGTTGTAAAGTGCTTGAAATTATATCAAGCTCATCTCCGATGGTTGTTATCCTTTTAACTTGGTGTCCATACTTCGTAATTCTTTTTGCCATCCAATTTGAATTTGTGTCTTGTGTTTTTCCAATGAGAATTTCATTACCTATCATTAAAAGCTCTAATATCATGAGAAATATATCAAAATAATTTTCTTATATTTAATTTTATAAAACTTGATATTTTTTAATTAATTTACTCAATCACCAGTTGAAACAAAAAAGAGTTTCTAAAAAGAATGACAATTGAAATTGATGATAGTGGGACTGGTGATCTTGTAGGAAATGCATTTATTGGCCTTTTAAGGAAAGAAACGGGAGAACTAATTTTTAAAACTTTACCTGTTACGCTTTTTCAAGGAGAAAACTGGAAAAACAAAAAGCATTTAGAAGTTGCTGTTAGTCTTGTACGAGAAGGATTGCAGGAACTAAATTTCCATAATCAAACTGAAAAAGTAGAATTATGTAGAGGGAATATTTTTGATAAGGTTAGAGAGTACTTCTTAGAAGAAGGTATTAATTATGAAAATGCTATAATTGAAGGAAAATTACAAGACGCAGTTGAGGAAAAATTAGTAGAACACCTTAGAAATGATTTTGGTGTGAAATCCAAACGCTTAACTAAGAAAAGTGGCGCTAAACGGTTTTTTGTATTATTTAATTGGGTTTGTTATGATATTTTTAAAAGAGAAAAGTATGTTAAATCAGGATTTAAAAAATGGAACACAGTATGGCGAGACCGCGCCATTGAAAAGTATAATAAGATAAAAACTTCATATAATAAAAAAAAATCATGAAAATTGTGGTGTTTGCACCCCATCCAGATGATGAAATATTTGGGTGTGGAGGTAGTATCTTAAAATGGATGGAAGAAGGATATGATGTACACATTGTATATGTAACAGACAATAGAGTATTAATTACTTGGGGATTAAAACATGATGTACTCCTTTTGAAAGAAGCAGAAGAATTTATCAATCTTAGTGAGGATGAAATTGCTAAAATTGCATTGAAAGAAGCAGAACAAGTATCACATAATTTTGGATTCAAAAAAGAAAATGTATATTTTTTTAAGTTTTATGACCAAGGTGCTATGAATAATATTGATGAAGGAGTTGCTTTGACTAAGGAAATAATAAA
>JBHLRA010000137.1:0-8410 GCA_048883045.1 Candidatus Thorarchaeota archaeon
ATTATTGAAAATTTAAAGAAATTAGGTAAAGATTGGAGATTACTGACTCTTGTAATTTGGTTGTTAATTGGTGTGGCGTTAATTCCATATCCCAATCATGTTGTTTCAATTATTGGAATCATTGTATTTTTACCATTCCTAGTATTTCTAATGTTCTTATTCTTGTTATCTCTTATTTCTAAGAAAGACATCTTTGAGTATCCAACCTGGAAAATTATTTTGTTTTTACTAGTTTCTTTACCGATTATGCTCTTGATTTCAATACTTCTGATAATCTTATTTGCTATTTCAATATTTACATATTTTTTCTTTACATCGTGGTTTATTATATATGCATGTTATTTAGTAGGAAAGAATGTTGATAAGAAATTACATAAAATTCCAAAAGCAAGACCTTTTTTAAGAACAGTTATCTTTTTAGGGGGTTTAACTGGTTCACTTATCTTACTATACTTATTTATTATTGCACCCTCAATATTAGATTTATCAGTTCTAACAACAATAGAATTTGATCTTGATGCATTTCCCTGGTATCTAAATGGTGTGTATATACTTGTTGGAGGAATAATTGTTGGATTGGCAATTTTGAGTATTGTATATCGGTTTAAAAAGAGATTTCCTGGTTGGTTTGGCATATTTGCTATAATGATTTCGTTCTATACATTATTTCTAGTACTAAAAATTTATCTCGGTATTGTTGAAACTGAAGAGAATGAGACTTTCCCTATTTGGGCTTATATTACGATGATCATTCCTGATATGCTTATCATTTTTTATTCTCTGAGTACTCTGATGGGTTCACAAGCAGAATTTTTAAACAAAAGATTTAAACGATTTAAGCTTGATACAGTCTTAATTTGGTTAATTCTTTCAAAAGTTGCTTATGAATTTATCCACTATTTTCCCTATCAAGTATTTGAATTAGTAAATATTCCATGGATTTCCGCGCTATCTGCTATAGATAATGATGATATTAATTTAGTTAAAAATATTGCAGTATTAGCATTTTTCATTTTACTTCTCATAGTTATTAGCATGTATGAAATGATAAAATCTGCCCGAGAAGAACATAAGAAGAAAGAAATTATAGATTTAGTGACTCAAGAACTTACTGTGACTAATCCTGATCTTCTGAAAACCAAAGAGATCCGTGATATTTTGTATACACAAGAGAAATTTAATAGGATGGAAGAATATGTTAGTCCAGATGTAGCTAAAAAAATTGATGAGATTCAACACACTTATGAAGACAAAAGGTTAAAGATAGAGAAGAGATTTTTAAATTTCTTAGAAGATAAACATAAAGAAGTAAAAGATGAGACTCTTATTCAAGAAGACAATGAAAATAATGAAATAAAGTAGTTATATACCTATTTAATTATTCTCCTTTTTTTTATTATTAATAAATTAAAAATTTCGCATAGATTAATAGTTTAATAATTAGTTTTATTAAACACCTATTCAAAAAGTGTTATATTTAAATTCCAATGGTGTTTGATATGAGTAATTTTGAACCAAGCACAGAAGAAATCTTTCTAAAAAAATTTGAAAAATTGTCTTTGAAGATTGAACAATTAACCGAAGAAATTTCAAAAATGAAAACCAAATTAGATAAGAATTATAAGGTTAATCGAACATTTGGTTTAAAAACAGTAAGAAACTCTGAACCTCTCGATTTTGCAAGGGATGTTATGGGTATTGGAAGTCCTACAAAAAGATATCTATTATCTTTAAGGGCAATTACTGAAGAATGGAAGGGAAGAAAAAATGATATATTAATTACTATAAGACAACAAGAAAAAGAGACACATATGGATTTAAAAGCTCTTGGTATTAGAATACCCATCAGCGATATTAAAAATATTCGCGTTTTAACAAAACAAATACTCTCATTATTATATATTTCATGTGAATTACGTGGAATTGGTATTAATGATATTTTAAGAGAGATAATAACTGAAATAAATAATGAAGGACAAAAAATGGTCCAAGAAATCAAACAAAAATTGATCCTTTAAGATTTCTTTAGTTACAATTATCTGTTTATATTATTTTTTGAGGAAAAACTACTAATATTTTTATATTTAATCTTCGTGAAACAAGAATTTCACGATCAAAATGTTGCTCTAGTATATTATTAGTTTTATTCATAAAGAAACTATTCTTTTTTAAGATTCGGCTGTTTTTCGATTGTATTTTCTGGTTCTCTCCTCTCTTCCTCGTGTTTATATGGTTCTGATGGTTTGGATTCATCAAATGGAGTATTACACACCCAACAAGCAAGTTAAGGTAAATTTAGTTATTATAGTTGTCAAAACCAAAAATAATATATTTTGTTCAAATTAAGGATTAATCATCAAGAATTAAATTATTCAAAATTCGTGAAGGATTAGAAAATGGAGTATAAAGAGATATTATTTGAAAAGAAAGATAGGATTGCTCGTATAACAATAAATCGCCCTGAACGCTATAATGCATGTAATCTCCGCGCTGTTCATGAGTTGATAGATGCATTTGATCAGTGTTGGGATGAAGAAATAGGAGTGGTTGTTTTTACGGGAATTGGAGAGAAGGCTTTTTGTACTGGAGGGGACCAAACAACACGTGAGAAGGGAGGTTATGAAGGAGAATTACTATTACCATTAGAAGTAGGTTGGCAACGTGTAACTTTCTTAATTCGAACATTACCCAAACCTGTTATAGCACGTATTAATGGTTATGCAATTGGAGGGGGACACGTGTGGCATGTTAATTGTGATCTTAGCATAGCTGCTGATCATGCTCAACTTGGTCAAGCAGGACCACGTGTAGGGTCGTTTGATCCTGGATATGGAACTGGAGATTTAATGCGTGCCGTAGGTATAAAACGTGCAAAAGAAATCTGGTATTTATGTCGTCGATACACAGCACAGCAAGCTTTTCAAATGGGGCTTGTAAATGCGGTTGTTCCATATGAAAAATTAGATGAAGAAGTGGATAAATGGTGTCAGGAATTGTTAGAGAAGAGCCCAACTGCTCTTAAAATGCTAAAATATGCATTCTTAGCTGAAACTGATGGAGTTACCGGAATTACTCAATTAGGTGTTGGTGGTTTATCTCTATACTATGGAACGGACGAAGCAGTAGAAGGTAAAAATGCATTTGTTGAGAAGCGTAAAGCAGATTTTAATCAATTTAGAAAATAATTTTTTTTATTTTTTTACTAAAATAAGTTTATCTTCTTCAAGAACAATTTTATCTTTATTTAAAGGACTTAAATTATAGGTACTTTTCATAGCATTTACTATTAGATTCCCAAGAAAGGTTAATTTTAAAGTATTAAATAAATCATTAATCATTTGGAGATCTTCTGGAATAGATACTCCAAAAAATGGATTCAAAAATAAATATAATGCTGCACTTATAATTATTCCAAGAATAAAGCTGATAATACCATTAAATGGAAATATTAACATGATTAAAAGTAAAATTGCCAAATTAGGGATTAATCTGTAGATTCGGAATTTATACTTGATATTAAGTTTACGTTTAAGTTGAATTAAAATATAAGGAAGAAGGAATAATGCAGAGATTAACATTACAATACCTATCCCTAGAATTCCAAAGAACAAAATAAAAATTGGAGATGTTACAAGAATTATTAAAAGTGTTATAGAAAAGCCAATTGCAGCTAAACCAGTATTGCCAGATCCTATCAATGCATTGCCAAATAAAGTTGAATATCCATAAAGAAACTGTCCAATTACGATCAAGATAAATAGGATTTGTGCCATTATAAACAGATTACTATTAAAAACCGATCCTGTATAAAAAAAATCTCGATGTAAGTATAGTAATATTTCTTTGGATAAAGCAACCATGGCAGTTAAAAAACCTAGCGCTAATATACTTGAAATTCGTGTAGATGCATTTATTGAACTTTCAATAGTATCATGTAAATTTTTAACTGTAGCTTCAGCGATTTCAATATTTAATGGAGCAGAATAATAAAGAATTACTGATTTTACTGCTCCATAAGCCATTAAAACCGTTAATAAACTCAATCCTAGATTTTGATATGCAGGCTCAGTAAAAATAGATAAATATATAGTCGCAATAAAGAATAAAATATATTCGAAAAACTTAGAATTCTGAATATTTATTATCATAGAATACATAGAATTTTTCAAATATATCAAAACTTGGTGATCTTCTATAAGTTCTCTCACTTCAAGAGATGCTCTTTTTCTCATGTTTTGAGCTCTTAGACTTGCTTTAAAAATATCTATAATTGAGTAAGGGGCTAATCTATTGAAATAATAAATTAGTAAAATTATGGTTATTAAATTAAAAAAGGGATAGAATGTGAACCAAAATGGATTTAAACTATATGACATAAAGATAATCCCCGCAGGTAAAATAAAAACACCATTAAAAATTGATGTAAAGGCAATTATATCGTATCTATTTTTAATTTCGAGTCCGATTTGAAACATGAAAGTACCATAAATTAGAAAAGATGAAAATCCTGAAGCAAAAATGCATTCTCTTAATAGAGTGTTTCTTATAAAGAATCCGAATATAAAAGGAGTAAATATCATTACAATCCCTAAACCTACTCCAATTAGGAATAATAACTTAGAGTATGTTGTGGCCTTTATTTTTCCTAGTTCTTCATTTAAAACATATGCTGCTTTTATTTCTGCAATGAAATATCTGGTAATCCCGATTCCTATTAAGCTTAAAATACCATTAATAGCAGTAGTTAAACCGAAATAAGTTAAACCCGGCCAATCTGTCCCTATTATAATAAAAATCCAAATACAGCCTGCATTAATTAATGAGAAAAACATATATAGAGAACCAGAGGTTACGGCTCTTGAGCTTCCTTCATTTTGATAGAATTTAGTTTCCCTTTTAAATTCAAATTTGGACTCTTCTGTAACTTCTGAAATTCTCACCATGAATTATAGCTATTGAATTATTGGATTCTAAAAAACTTTTAGCTTAAAAATATATATTCTAAGAGAAAGGAGCTACTTATATTTATTTATCGAATAATAAAAGAGATTTTTATAATTATTCTCTTTTTTAACATTATTGTTTGGTAAAAATAGGTGAAAAGTCAAAATGAGTAAAGAAGTAATCTGTGAAAATTGTGGGGAAAATACATCAGGAGAAATATACGAATGTGTTGATTGTCTTAATCCTGTATGTGATGAGTGTGCTAACATTTGTAAAAAATGTGGTGAATACCTTTGCGATGGATGCTATTATGATCATAAGAAGAACTGTGGTAAATGAAGGGCACTTATATCTTAGTTATTTACATACAAGAAAATATTGAAATTCTTATTGGTGCTCTCGGTAAAATAAAGTTTAAACAAGGCTTTTATTTCTATATAGGTTCAGCTATGGGTTATTATGGTTCGACAACACTTATCAATAGAGTGAAAAGACATGTATCTCCATCAGAAACTAAGAAAACTCACTGGCATATTGACTATTTGCTTGATAAAAAAGAGGCTTCCATTAGATGCGTATATTTAATACCTTCTCTTCAAAATTTAGAGTGTTTAATAGCAAATGAATTCTTAGAAAGGGCAGATAGTTATATTAAAAAATTTGGATCATCAGATTGTCATTGTGAATCCCACTTGTTCTATTTTAGAGATTTTAAAGAATTAAAACAATTACTCCAATAAATAAAACGATAACTACTATTATTTCCACTAAAACTGCTTTTTTTTCATAGATCCAATTTGGAAGCCAAAAAAGGGTTTTTTCTCTTATTTTATCTATAATTCTATGGAAAAAGTTGTTGTGGTGGTAATCAATTTTTCTATTAATATTTCTTCTCTTTTGTATTCGCCTTACAATTGTCCAATCCCAAATATCTGGTAAATTGGCAAATATAATTCCCAAATAGTATTGATAAAAAGGAATTAATGCACCATAACCGACAATGCGTATACCAATATTCCATGTAATCCAGAATTTATCGTCCCAATGTGGTGCAGGAGTATGATATGTAATTTTAGAAAATGCGTCAACGATAAAATGGGATGAAAAAGCAATCAGGATAGTAAATATATAGTTAAAAGGGAAAGTAAAAAATATAAAACATAAAATTTGAATGAGTACACCATTTAAAACATGAGTAATTAAATTCATAATCCTTCCGGTTAAATCATTTATAGCAATTTAAGTATATGATATTTAAAAAAATCCTTAAGTTTAGAAATAATTTTTTATTAGTAGTACATATTATTTTAGAAAAAAGATTTAAACTCAAATTATAAAAATAGAGTGAAAAATATAATGGGAATGTTAGATGGAAAAGTAGCCATTATCACTGGCGCTGGACGTGGTTTGGGTAAAGAAGAAGCCTTAGCTATGGCTAAAGAAGGCTGCAATTTAGTGATAAATGATTTAGGCGCAGGATTTGACGGCTCTGGTAAACCAACTAGAGTTGCTGACGAAGTTGTCGCTGAAGTAAAAAAGTTAGGAGTCAAAGCAGTTGCCAATTATGATTCTGTTACAGATTTTAATAAAGCCAAAGCTATGGTTGACCAGGCTATTTCTGAATTTGGCAAGTTAGATATTCTGGTAAATAATGCGGGGATTCTTCGAGACCGTATGCTTGTAAATATGTCAGAAGAAGAATGGGATGCTGTGATTGCGGTCCATTTAAAAGGAACCTTTAATATGACACGTCATGCGAATGCATACTTTAGACAACTAGTTAAAGATGACCCAAATCTCCAATTTCCAGGTCGGATTATTAATACCGCATCAGATGCTGGGCTTCTTGGTAATATGGGACAAACTAATTATGCTGCTGCTAAAGCAGGCATAGCAGCGTTCACTGTTGTAGCAGCTATGGAAAATAAGAGAGGAAAATATTGTACAGTAAATTGTGTAGTGCCTGTTGCTCGCACACGATTAACTACTGATGCAACTCCAAAATTTGCAGAGACTATGAGTAGACATGATGAAAGAGGTTTTGATGTATTTAATCCGGCTAATTTTGCTCCTATGGTTGTATTCCTCGCGTCAGATAAAGCAACTAAAATATCTGGCGAAGTATTTAGAATTGCTGGAGATAGATGTTGGGTGTATCAAGGTTGGCATACTGTGAACGAAATCACTAATGATGGTAATCGCTGGACACCTCAAATTCTAGCTGAACGAGTTAAAAAAGAATTATTAAAAGGGATGCCCAGAAAACAATCTCTAATGGATGCTTTCAGTGCTTTGATAAAATTGTAATTTTTCTTTAAAAATTACTTTTTTTTTAAATTTTTTCTATATTTTTTATTTCTGTACAAAATAATTATTAGCAGAGTTACTCTAACTTAATTGCTATTTCTTTGAAAATATGATAAATCATCATCGTTATTTTATCAAAATCCTTCTCGGGTATTTCAAGACTATTTTCTTTCAATTTATTTAAGAGATAATCTAATTTATCTAGTGCAATTTTAAGATATGAGATTTCCTCCTTATTCTCTGCAGACTTGAATCGGGTTTTTAAGAATATGATTTCACTAATAAGCATATTAACTAATTTATCTTTTCTTGATTGAACAAAATCAGTATACTGCCCTAGAATTGTTTTACTCATTTTTATCCTCTAAAAATATCATTTGACTTAAATAGATATAAAATTAAGTTAAATTAATGTCTTTTAGAGTCCAATTTTTAATCAAATATTTCCTAGTATGAAGAAATTATAAATTTTAATTTGAAAATTTAGATAAATAGAAGATTATTTTATTTTTTATCTTCAATTAAATCCTTATAGAAATCATCATCAATATGATCCTCTTCTTTATCCTTGTCTCCTTTCAGTTCTATATACATGAAATAAGAACTTATTATTCCCCCAATAAGTAATCCAATTAAAACAGCAGTTATAAGAAGGTAGCCAAAAAACACGAAAAAATCAATAATACTCCATATATATACTAATGTACTCCATAATGATATTATAAATGCAGAAATAACCCCTCCGATAATAGCTACTAAAATACCACATTTTAAGTATCTTTGTTCTGGATTTAGATTTCTTAACGCATAAATAACTCCGAATAACAATCCAATGAAAAATTGGAAATCATAACCGAGTATAAAGCCAGCAATTAGCCCTGTCATCCCTGTAGTTAAATAAGCAATAAATGTAACTATTACGTATAAAATGACCCCTATCCGGAAATTTTTTTCTTTGAAATATTGACTAATCTTCATAATACCTGCCAGAAAACTTTAAAAGTTAAATTATAAGAATCAAGAAAAAGAAAAAACAATATTATAAGAAACTTATTATAAAATTTTCCTATCTGTCAGTACCTGGTAAATCTTTTCCCTTGGTAATTGCTTTTGTTAGAGCTTTTTTAGCTATTTTTGTTGGATCCACTAAGCTTTTTAA
>JBHLRA010000138.1:0-8386 GCA_048883045.1 Candidatus Thorarchaeota archaeon
ACTTATGAATATGGGATATTTTAACCTATAATTAATACTTTGCTTAAACTCCTCCATAAATTCAGTATCAACAAGAGTATATTTTTTAAATAAAAAAGTACTCACTGAACATACCTGAATAATGCCTATTAGCCCTAATATCCCTGTAATAATATATTTATGTAGTAAATATAATACTCTTGGTAAATTATTGTAAGAGTAAACATTTTCAAGTTCGTCCACGAGTAAAATGTATAATAGATTATAAAGTAGCTCAAAAACAAGCCACGTTAATACTAGATTCTTAAAATTTTTACGATATAATCTAAAACCATCAGCAATTAATGTGGAATACTTCTTGTTTATTATATCACCATAGATTTCTCCCATAGAAGAGACATATCTCAAATTATATATTAACTTTTGTTAATAAAATTAGATTCAATATGTTTTCAAATTTCAAAAAGTATGAAAACATTTAAATATGATAGTTGTTAATGTATTATAGAAGGTTTCACAAAGTTTGAATTTTAAAATAAAAAAATTGGAGATGAAAAATGGCTCAAAAAAAGCAATCAACTGTGATGGAAGAAACTGAATATATTATTGTTGGTGAGATGACTTATAGAGATCACAAAAATCTCAGAAAACTCTTGATTTTTATCATTGTTCTAATCATTACTTTAACTTGTTTAGATTTTAGTAAATCGCTTAGTTATAACAAATATGAGAGAGTTCAATTTGAGTCCTCGGGTTCTACCTTATATGCAAATTTGTATTATCCTTCAAAAACCGTCGAATTTCAAGAGAAACAACCTCTAGTAATTTATTGCCATGGGATTGCTAGTAAGCGTGATTTTGATTTAAGAATACCAATAGAATTTACAAAGAGGGGATTTTATCTTGCTGCTTTAGATTATCAAGGGCATGGTGAGAGTGGCGGAAATATTAATAAGATAGATCCAATTACAGGTATTCCTGCATTAGCTCAAGATTGTTCGAGATTATTAGATAAACTTGAAACTTTGCCTTTTTATTCAAATGTAAATACATCTCAGATTGGATTAATAGGCCATTCACTAGGAGGAATGGTTGTACTTATGAACCAAGCTTTAGATCATCGGTTTAATGTCATAATTGCCTGGGCTCCTTTGGTGAATTTTAATCCACCAAAATATGGTTTTCAATATAATGAAAATCTCATTAAATATATTCCAGTTAACTTATTAAATGAGAATAATACCCAGAATTTACTTATTATAATGCATGTTAATGATGAAGCATTAGATTTTGAAGATAATGCCTTAAAAGCGCAAGAGCTTACAAATTGTCCAGTTATCCCAATAGAGGGGTTTTTATTAGGTGGGGGTCATCAATTATTTTCAGACAAAGTTATTATCTATTCTATTAATTGGTTTGAGAATCATTTTTTCAGTTCTATTACCAAAAATGGTCCGATCACTATCACATTTTACTTTAATTATGTTTGGATTTTTCTTAACATTATCTTATTATTTATAATCATAATTTCTCTGATATCCGTATCAAGTCGCATATTTTTTAGGAATAAACAAACAGCAGGTAATAATAATATTTCAGGATATAAAGATTCAATGTTAATGAATTCAAAAAATCGTATTAATATATTTAAGTCAGTAGTTTATATTGGAGCTTTCTTATTGAATTGGTTGATATTTGAGAGGATTTTTGGAATAAAAGGTATTCTATATGCCTCATTGATCTTCATTTTCATTTATACGTTAAAAAAATTATCAGGATATATTAAAAAACCCAAATCTGAAAGAAATACACAAAAAATAAGAGAAATAATAAAATCTCAATTCAATCTGAAATATATTATATTTACAATAATATGTACGGTATATTTAATAGGAATTTACATGATTTTTTCTTTTAATTACCCATTTGGATTCATTTGGCCTTCTAATTTCGTTGTTCATTTTACTTTAGGATATCTAGCTTTCCCTATATTTTTATCCATTGAAATTTTGCTTCGAAAAGTGATTTATCCAAAACTAAGCAACTTTAAATCAGAAAATTCCAAAAACAGAGTTTTGTTAATAACCAGTATAATAATAATGATAATTCTTGGGTTATTAATGATGCGGATTTCCCATTTCCCGAGTGTTTTATTCATGTATGTAATTTTCCTTTTAGTCATTATACAAAATATCAAAATCATGCAGAATGTAAAATTATTTTACCCCGTTATATTAATTTCCTTCAGTATTATTCAAATTTTCTTTGCTGCCGTACTTTCAAACGCAATAGGAGTTAGTATTAATTTATAATAAAGAATAAATCTCTAACTCATATTTTATTTTTTTTTTTTTGAAATTGCTTACATAGTACTTTATAAACCTATTTTTAGACATATCTTCAATGTTTTATACTATATTAGAAGATTACTTAATTCTTTATCAACGTTTATCTATAAAGCCTGGAAAATATTCAAATTATGAACTTAAACTTCACAATTTCTTTTTTAATAAAACAGAAATTGATCCTCGTTATATTATTCTCATTAAAATAGAAGATATTGATTTCATCTTTTTTTTCGTAAAACAAACTCAATATTTTCTTGCGCGTACTTATCTAAACTCAATTAGAAATAATATAAAAAATAAAAAGATAATGATAATAGGGATAGATGAAACCCTGATTAATCTATTATTTAATTTGTTCCCAGATCTATATATTGATGATGTTAAGATAGAGTTAAATAACTTAAAAGAGAAATATGAGATTTCACTTTGCTTTTTAAATGAACTGAATAATTATCATATTGCTGTTGGTGATCGAGGTTGTTACATCAAAGCTGTTAATGAATTGATGAGAAAACATATAACTTTTAATGACGATAAGATCTCTTTAACAATAAAATGTAGTAAATCTCTCTGATATATGGTTATTATATTTTTTATTTTTTTACTAGCAACTTGCTTAGTTCTGCAATTAACCAACACAACTCTTCATATGTTGAAGATGAGTTAATTATTTCCTCAGTCTTTGCTTGAATTTCCTTTTCCGAAGCTTTACCTTTTAAGAAAGACATTTGGAGGATTGCCAAAGATCTTGCTAAATCTTCGTAACTATGGTTTTTTTGAGCAAGTTCATGTGCCTTTATAGTAATTTCTGCTTCAAAATCGGGATCCAAACCAGCTTCAATAAGTTCCTGAGTCTGATTATACTTAATCTTTAATTCTGGTCTTTTTTCCAAAGATTCTGTTGCTTGTAATCCTTTTTTTAAAATATCCATTATTGCTAAAAATGAACCGTATTCTTGATCTTGACTAATAATTTGAATCTTAACTGGCTTATCTCTTTCACTCTTTAACCTATCTGCTCTCTTTATACTATAATTTCTCTTTTTTGTTGAAGCCTTTTGGCCCTGCCAAATATATATTATCTTAAAATTATCGATTAGAAACACTTTATTCTCATTGAAATCTACTTTATTTACTTTTCTAAGAGCTCCATTTTCAGTTACACTGTAGATTAGCATGATTTAGGGATTTAGGATAGTATATTTAAAATAAGAAATTTTACGTTATTAAATCTTAACATAGAGTTAAAAAGGAGAAAGAAATATCCTTCATGGTTCTTTATCAAAGTACCCTAACAATTTAAGATTATTATATTCATTATGTAGGAAATCTCTCAGTGCTGTTCTTATAGCTTCAGATCTACTTGCCACAATCTTCATACCAATAAGTTTTTTGATATTTTCATCATAAATCTCGGGCATATTAATGGTTATATTTACCATTTTTTTCTTTTTTTTTTCTTTATCAACATCGGTCATTTTGGTTGCTCCACGAAATTCTGTTTTCAAAATTCTCTTATTTCATATGATAAAAGTGAATTAGAAAGCAGATATATTCTTTGCCCTTAATTTATTCACTCTTTTCCAATATAAAATAATAAGTTAGATATCTTTATAAAGTTGTTGGAGTATTTAAAGCATTTCAAATCTGATATAAACTATTTAATTAACTTATTTAGATAGATGAACATTTTGTACTGGAAATTAATAGGGGAGGTGAAAATATTTTAAAAATTTTATTAAACTTCTTTTAGGTAAAGTAAGATGGTATAAATATACATTATATTCTATCTTCTGGTTTTATATATCTACCTCGAGATTCAACAGCATCGATGTTTTTAATGATCTTTTCGCATTGTGCATCAATTATCTTTTCATTTCCTAACCTATATCCTTCGAGAAAAGCTTTGTAACAAATTTCATACTTTTTCCCATGAGACGAGATTAGTACTCTCTTTAAAAGGTGTAAATCAACACTTTTATCCTCTATCGTATCAGAATATGTATGTAATCCAAAATCAATAAGAAAAATTTGTTTATTTGGAGTTATTATAATATTACTCGTTGTTATGTCTCCATGGATATGTCCATTTTTATGTAAAATAGCAATCATTCTACCTATTTCATTGAAATACTTCTTCAATAGATGTTCATCTAAATCGGCTAAAATATTTTTTAATTTATCTCCTTGAATAAATTTCATGACTATTGTGGAATTAGTTGAATCAATTTCAAATACTTGTGGCACATTAATTCCATAATTTTTTACTTTTATTAAAGCTCGAGCTTCATTTAAAGTCCTTTCTGTTCGAATTGTCTTATCCAGTTCTTCTATTCGATATTTCTTTGGTATTCTATGTTTAAATATCACTTCTTTTCCAAACCAATGCCCATAATAAAGGTTAGCCTCAGCACCTTTTCTAATGATTTTTTCTTTTTTTATATCAGAATCCAATTTCACTTAAGACCTCCAAGGAACAGTTATTTTATCCATTCTCTCTTTAGGTTTAATTAATGTTTCAGAGATATTATGACCACCTTCTGACTTATATCTTAAAATTCCAGCCCATCCAATCATTGCTCCATTATCCCCTGCAAATTTTAGAGGTACAACTTCAAATCTAGCATCATGTTCCTTACTAATAGATTTTATCATGGATTGCAATCTATGATTTGCTGCTACTCCACCTGTAAGCAATACTTCTTTCTTTTCTGTATGAGCCAAGGCTCTTTCAGTAACTTCTGTTAACATACCAAAAGCTGTTTCTTGTAAAGAATAGGCAACATCATTTAAATTATATTTTTTACCATAATTTTCTGATTGAAGAAGATACTTTATAGCTGTATAGAGCCCAGAAAATGATAGATCCATTCCTTTTACTACATATGGTAATTGGATGTATTTAGTTGATTTTAATGCTAATTTTTCAATTTTAGGACCACCCGGATGTTGTAGCCCAGCATCACGAGCAAATGAATCTATCATATTCCCAATTGCTAAATCAAGAGTTTCACCAAATATTTGATATCTTTCCGACTCAAATGCGCTAACTATAGTATTGCCGCCTGATACGTAAAGAGTTAAAGGATCTTCAATATTACATTTTAAACGACCGATTTCTATATGTGCAATACAGTGATTAACACCTATTATAGGAATTTTTAAAATTTGGCTTAACATGCGTGCAACCCACGCACCTATTTTCAAAACTGGACCCAATCCAGGACTTTGACTGAATGCAATTAAGTGAATTTTATCTAATGATACATTAGCTTCAGAAAGAGCTTTATTAATAATATGCATGAAGTTGTTGAGGTGTTGTTCTCGAACTAAAGCAGGATGAAGCCCACCCTCTTCAGGAATAAACGTATCATTGATTAGACTGAATACACTCCCTTCAAAATCTAAAATACCAACTGAGAAGGTATGAGCAGTAGATTCAATACCTAAACATAGTTTTTTCATTAAATATGCCAAATTTTTAATTAATTATATTAAATTTTAAGGTGAAAATAAATTTATGTATGAAGAGATAACTTAGATTTATTAATTCCAATAAATAAAGATTCTATGGCCAAATAAGTATTATTATTAAGCTTTTTGACGCTTTCTAGGAGTTCTTCTAACAGTTTTACTTTTTGCTGAGCCCTTTCTTTTGAATACAGCATAGCCACATTTTCCGCATGCCCACCTATCATAGTGATCTCCTAAGAAATAGCTAGGGCCACACTTTGGGCACGTGCGATGAGTTCTAACTAATTTATCTCCTTCAATTTTATAATATTTTGAGGGATTCATTTTGATCTTATTTTGTAATTATTTAATATTCAAATAGGTGTTTATAAGGTTCTTTTCTTTTTTTGAGTTGATAGATTTCAGTCCTTCTATCTTTTTCAAGATTTCGTATTTGGATATGGAAAGGTTCATAGTATTGGAGTTCATTTGCATCAGTATATATATGTGCTTTTCCTATAGTATGAGATCCTCCAAAATGGGTTGTAAGATCTGTTATAATAGTCAATTTTTCATTGCTTCCTTGTAATGCTGCAATTTTCTTCTTTACTTCTAATCTGTTTGGAGTGCTTGATCCAAAATGATCTATACGAAAAGTAATTTCTGCTCTGTCAATTAATGGGTTTTTCTTTTCATCCGTTATTTCAATGTTTAGACTCATTTTCTACATACTGATTTTTTCTAAAGTATAACATTCAAAAGAATAGATAAAAAATAAAATTTTGCTTTTTAATATAATTTAAAGCAAAATCATTAGAATTTTTCCATAATTGATATTACTTGTTTAACCCTTTCTTGAATATTTTTATCAATGTCAACAATTACAATTCCCTCGGGAATGACAAAATTAGAATCTGTTATTGGTGGTTGACCATAGAAAGCAAAATTTTTCATATTTTCTAATAATGGTAATTCAAGGACAAGAGGGAGTACCAATAGATCTTCTTCTCCTTCAGTTATTTTAATTAAAGTTCTTTTCTTGGAATTAATAACTTCTCTGAAGATTTTCCAACATTCTTTATTAATTGTCCCTTCTGGATTTTTAAATTCAACAGTCTTTTTAAAAAATTCCTTAAAATCTAAATTTATATGATTTCTCTGGGTTTTTTCATCAATAATACAGACCCTAATATATTCTCTTAAAAATGGATTAGATAAAAAGTCTTTTGCGACAATATCTCCAACAATATAGAAATTAAGCTCCACTCCAGACTTTAAATAATCTTTGAAGATATTTTCTACTTGATAAATTGTTTCCTCTCTAGATCCTGCGATCAAAATATCGAGAGGTTCTGTGAATAGATGCCTTTTATCTTGAGGTATTCTTAAATTATAATCCATTCTTATCAAGATAATAAAGAAATTTATCTTTAAAAACAATTACAATAGATCAAAAATTTTGAAAAAGAATTATCTAACTCTTAAAGCGTACTTCCCAGGGAAATGGATTTTAAGGTATTCAGCGAATTTAGATTCTTTAGGGTTTATAATTATTACTTCTCCCGTAAAATCCTCGCTCAAAGTGTGAGTTTTACATTTAGGACATATTACTTCATTCTTAGTTATTAAATGGCAATTTTTGCACGCCTTCTCTTTCATAATTATTCACTCTTATTAGTTTTTCTTAATCCATATTATCTTCTACTTCATTTGATTCTGTTGTTTTTACTTCTTTATCTACATATGCATCTTCAATATCCATCGCAATCCAGTCTTCTTTTCCGAGAAATTTTTGTCTCATGGTTAATCCAAGTTTTCCGCTTCTTCCTGTACCTAAAGAAACTGCAATTATTTTAGCTCTCACTAGGTCATTAACTTCTAGAATCTTACCTGTTTCTTTTCCAATAAACCGATTTCCAACTTGTTCATAGGAAATATAATCATCACAAATCTGAGATACATGAACTAAACCATCAAGTGGTCCTAAACGCACGAATGAACCGAAATCGACGATTTCAACGACAGTACCCTCTACAACTTCTGAAACTGTTGGTTTGAATGTAAGTATTGTGAACTCTACCTCATGAAAAGTATTTGCATTACCAGGAATTATTATACCTTTTCCTACATTAAGTACCTCTACGACAGCAATGATAAAACCATATTCTCGTGTGATTATCCCCTCATAATCTTCTGAAAGAATGATTCTCGCGCTGACTTCTTTCTCTTGGTCAAATAGAAACGGAGGTATCTCTATCTTTCCTTCGATGGTGTAAAGTTTGAACAAAGTTTGAACATCTCGTAATAATGATTAAATTTAATGAAGTAAAGTAATTGATATTATGATTGAAAAAATTAATAGTTTGTGATTTTATAATCAAAAACTAATGAGAATTAGAAGTCTTTTACTTAATTTCATAGTTTCTATATCCTTGTTAAAGAAAGTCGAATAGGTCTTAAGTCTGCTATTTGCTGTATGCCAGATTTAACTGAAGGATCATTTTCAAGTAATTGTTTTGCTTCTTCCATTGTTTTCGCTTCTAGGATTATAAGTCCAAATGGATCTTCAGTTATTAATGTCGGACCAGCCAAATATAATTTTTTTT
>JBHLRA010000139.1:0-8339 GCA_048883045.1 Candidatus Thorarchaeota archaeon
TTTTTTTTGGTGGTATTAGCGACTTAAAAAGTTCTGATTCTTTATTTCCAAATGGTTGATAGTCTAGATTTTTTTCAGAAGTTTTATTAAAACAATTTGGACAGCAATTCTTTTTCTGTATACCATAATAAATGAGATATGGATTGATTACTAGAAAGCCCCACATGATATAGATAAAAAGAAATACTTCTGATAAAATACTTAAAGATACAATGGTAATTGTGGTAAAAATAATCAACATACTTATCGTAAAAATTCCAAAAATTTTAATATTAAATCTTGGTCGCGTAGGAAACACATTCATATTACATCTCTTACAAAAATACATATTATTTATATCTTGAACTTCAAATCTCAATGTAAACATTTAAAGCCAGTTGTTATTATTAAATAATAACAAATAAAATTAAATAAAAAAATATTATTGTATACTTTTGATAAATATTGCATTAATGACGGAATTAAACAAATTTTATTGGACGAGTGATTAAAATGGGAAAAAATGATGTTGCTAAAGGATTTGTATTCAAAATAACTGTAATAGGAAATGGAGCAGTTGGGAAGACTTCCTTAATTAAGAAATATACCCAGGGTAGTTTTCAAAAAGATTATATTAAAACTTTGGGTGCTCAATTTTCGAAATATGATGAAGAAATTGAAGGAGATAATTGTAAATTGTTTTTTTGGGATATTGCGGGTCAAGATGAATTTAACTTTATGCGTCCTACATTTTATAAAGGAAGTAAGGCAGCAATTTTAGTATTCTCTCATACTGATGAAGACAGTTATAAGAATATAGTGGACTGGCATGAGGATATTAAAAAATATACTGGAGAACTCCCTATTGTATTGTTTGGTAATAAAACTGATTTAGTTAATGAAAATGAATTAAATGATGAAAACGTTAAAAAATTAGTTGAAGAAAGGAACTTTCTCGGCTATTATAAAACTTCTGCAAAGACGGGACAAGGTGTTTTTGAAGCGTTTCAAGCAATAATAAAAGAGTTATACAACAAATATAAAGAAGAATAGAAAATGTATGATGATATCAATCAAGGATATCCAAAAATTTTATTTTTCTCGTCAAATCACTGTGCTCCTTGCAAACCAGTTGAAGAAATGTTAAAGAAAATCAATATTTCCCTATTCGGTAAAAAATTACGAATAGAAAAGATATCAATAGAACTTGAAGAAAATCGTCAATTTACTAAAGAATATCGTATTACTTCAGTACCTACATTAATCATTGCAGATAAAGTGATCTCCGTAAATATTCAAGAAGAGGAAATAATAGATGCGATTCTTTATGCATTTATAACTTCAGTTAAAATTTAATTTTTTAATAATAAAAAAAAATAACAAAAATAAAAAAAAGTGAAATGTAATGGATAGACAACTACTCTCAAAAATTCTAGCTCAGATGAGAAAGAATTTAAAAGAGGGCAGAGACATTGGAGATATGAAAGTAGGAGCTTTGTTAGCTTTAGGCCATCAATTAGAAGCTATATTTTACTATTTAGGACACGAATTAGGAAGTATCTTGAAAGTAAAGCCCGTTAAAGAAATTTCTCAAGTTTCAGAAGAATTAATAAAAATAATTGCTGATTTCAACCTTGGATCAGCAGAAATTACAGAAAGTACCGAAGAAATAATTCAATTAAAATTGAAAGATCATTCATCGATTAAAGACTTAATGAAAAAAGGAATTAAAACAACAGGTAGCTTTTGCTCATTTGAAGCAGGATTATTAGCGGGAGTTGTGGAAAAACTGAGTGACCGTCACTGTTTTGCTCAAGAACTTGGATGTAGTTTACAAACAGGTAATAATTACTGTGAATTTATGCTCGTTTTCCAAAAGGATTAACATTATAAATTATTTTTTTGCTCTTTCTTTTTTAAAGAAATGTAATTCAATTTAAAAATCGTATAAAATTTAATTTTAGAAAGTTATTAGAAAATTATTAATAAGTTTAAACTATATTTTGAATATAAAAAAATTAGTAAGATATATTTTTTTATTCAAGTATACGTAAAATATTGGATTTCAATTCTAATTAATAGAAAAATTAAACCGAATTAATAAAAAAGGTTTATTATATGTCATACATTATAAAATTGGTGCTTCTTGGTGAAGCAAATGTTGGAAAAACATCATTAGTATATAGATTTATTGAAGATAAGTTCAGAGAGAATTATAAATCAACATTAGGTGTAAATCTCCTAAAAAAAGATATTGAACATAATAAATATGGCAGTGTGTCTGCCCAAATCTGGGATCTAGGAGGACAAGAATCGTTTAAATCTCTTAGAAGGTTATATTTGGAAGGTGCTAATGGTGCACTCTTAGTTTATGATATGACGAATAAAAAGACATACGAAAAGCTTGATGAATGGGTTCAGAGTTTTAGAGAAGCTAGGAATGATGCTCCTATAATATTAATAGGAAATAAATCTGATCTGGAAAGCCAAATTAAAATAACTGAAAGCGAAGCAAGAAATTATGCAAATTCCAACAATATGGGATTAATTATCACTTCAGCTAAAACCGGTAGAAATGTTGAAGAGGCCTTCATAGAATTAACAACTATAATTATAGAGCAGATTTCAGACACATAGAAATCTTTGGATATTTGTTAAGATTGTTAGTTTTTATTTTATAATTTTTTTATTTTGAATTTAAACTTCAAGAGGATTAAATAACTATCTAAATTTTGTGATTATAGCAGTAATCTTTTTTAAATCTACCATACTTATAAAGGAAGATTTATTTAAATAAAATTAACAAAGAAACCTTGTATTAAAGAATATTTTAATTTTTCAAATTTCAAATCATAATTATCACTAATTAATATCATGTCAGATGAAGAGTTTGATGACGAATTTGACGATTTTGAAGATGATGAGGAAGAAAAGGAAGAAGAAGAGTATGACTATGAAACTGATTTAGATTATAAAATAGAAAATGTTGTAGCAACAGTTACAGTAGAGATTACAGAAAAAATTGATCTTAATCAAATAGCAAGACGTCATGCGGAAGTAGAATATAATCCAGAGCGATTTCCTGGTCTCGTCATGCGAATAGAAAAACCGCGAGCAACAATTTTAATATTTTCTACGGGAAAAATGGTAGTTACGGGTCTTAGACAAGCTGCTGAAGCGGAACGAGTCGTTGATAAGGTAGTAAAAAATATACGAAAAGCAGGAATAAAATTATCAAATCCCGAAATCACTATTCAAAATATAGTAGCCTCAGGAGATCTCCATACAAATATTGATCTTAATATGGCTGCAATTGTAATGGAATATGCCATGTATGAACCAGAAGTTTTCCCAGGATTGATTTACCGTATGCAAGATCCTAAAACTGTATTTCTAATTTTTTCAACTGGAAGAATTGTGTGTACAGGAGCTAAACAAAAAGAAATTGTAAGAGATGCTGTCTTAAAATTAAATCAACAAGTTAGAGAATTAGGAGTAGCAAGAAAAGATATTGGAGATTCAGAATATCAAGATATTACTTTTATTTAATTTATTTTTTATCTTTTTCGTTTTTGGACAATGGATATCAAGTAATTTTTTTTAAATAATTTTCTTTTTGCTAATGGCATCAATAGAATTAATATATTCATTATATAATGTGTCAATTAATTTTTTTTCTTTAGCTTTAGTAATAGCAAAAAGAAATAGTTGGTTTAGTGTAACTTGATTGCTTAATTTATAAATATCCTCTTTTAGTCCGATATGATCGCTATATTGATCAAGGAAATTGCACAAAATATAGCGATTTTCATTTTTCATATTCATTTTATTTAACGTTCCAAACATCTTTAATATTAAAGGTGCTTGATATTTGATTTGACTATGGTGTATCGAGCGAAATAATTTTAGATGTTCATATTTTTTTAGAGGAACCGACATAAATAAAAAAAGAATTAGGAAATTTTTGAAGAATAGTAATATGAAGGTAATATCAAAAAAATAAGAAAAATTAATTTTAGATTTCTGGGCTAAAATTCATAATCAAACTCTGCAAACTCATTAATTGAAGGTTTAAACTCATGTTCAACTTTATCGACTTGAGCATGTTTAGGTCCTCGCTTTGAGAATTCTAAAAGCTCATTTAATTTATCTTTAGGACCCTCTGCTTCGATATAAACGGTTCCATCTGGTAAATTTTTAACAAATCCTTTTAATCCTAGTTTACGAGCAATTTTTCGAGTAGTATAACGGAAAAATACACCTTGCACATATCCAAAAACTTTTATTTTTATCTTAAATTCATTCATACTTTTAGAAAATAAACATGTTGCTCAGAATTATATCCTATCACATCATTTTTTACAAGTGTTTCCAGAACATCAAACAACCATTTCTTACTAGTATTTATCACACTTTTAAAATCTTCAACACTTGCTGTGTCTTTTATTGCTAACAAAAAAAGAATTTTGCTTTTCACTGATAAGTGATTTGATTTAAGAATATAATCAAATTTGAGTCCATAATCATACTCTCTCGTTTTTAAAGTAGCAACCTCATTACTCAATTTTATTATAACTTCATCGGTAGTTCTGAAGGCATCCAAGCTGATATGGAACATACTTTCCAGGTGTTCCTTTAGTTTTGCTTCTTCTGTTTCTTTATCTATTTCTTGATTAAATTTCTCTAAAATATCTAAGTAATCATTACCGTCGTCATATCTACTTAACACTAGAACCAGAATCATCTCCTTATTTTCATTATAATAAGATACAGAGTTCCAATTTTTCTCTTCTGTAATAATATAAGATTCAGTAAAGTTATGTGATATTGTGATTTGTTGAACAACGGGATCTGGGATTTCAAGAGATTCTGGGTATTTTAAATATATTGTTCCCCCCTCAACTACATCCCAATTGATTAAAAATATCCCATTTGGCATAGGCTCTCTCTTAGCAAAAACGTTGAATCTTAATAATTTAATAAAACTTTATTATTAAAAATTTAATTCTTATTTACTTAATTAATCAATTATGATATCGCAATATATATACAATATTTTTGAAGCCAAATAGCTAAATTTTAGCTAGTATGAGGGAAATTGCCCAAAAAAATAAATAATACAATGCTGATCTATAACATAGAGGATTTTGTATGAATGTCTACTACGTATATATTTTAGAAGTCATCGCAAAGACCGGAAAAAGAAATTTTTACACGGGATACACTAATAATCTTTATAGGAGATGGCACGAACATCGAAATGGTACTGGTGCGAAATTTTGTAAAGGAAAGAAAAAAATAGAATTAAAGTATTTTGAAACCTATCAAACTAGAAAAGAAGCGATTACAAGAGAATTGCAGATAAAAACTTTTTCAAGGAAACAGAAACGAGAATTAATAATGAGTATGAGAGAAAAATAAAGTAGTTGATTTAGTTCTTGGATAATAAAGCATTTTTGATTTGTTTAGTAGGGTTACCCGCATCTGGTAAGACTACATTTGCGAAGATCTTGAAATCATTAATTGAAAAAAAAAGTAAGGATTTGGATGTAATTATCATTGATCCTGACAAGATAAGGCAAAATCTCACTTCAAACTTGTTTGATTATCAAAAAGAACATATTGTTAGAAAAGAAAACTTAAAAAGAGTTAAAAGTGAATTAGTACAAGGTCATGTAGTTATTAGTGATGATTTAAACTATTATTCCAGTATGAGGCATGATTTAAAAAGTATTGCTGACTCTCTAAATATATATTTTTTTATTATTCATATAGCTACTCCCATAGAAATTTGCTTAAAGTGGAATGAGAAAAGAGGCGAACCCATTCCAAATATGGTGATTAAAAAAATTAACGAAAAGTTTGACTATTTTAATAAATATAAATGGGATTTTCCAGATGCCGTATTTGATCTTTCGCAAATAGTTGAATTAACCCCTATAGTTGAAAACTTTATAGAAAAAGTCCTAATAAAAGGAGATAATAAAGAATTTAAGCATAAATTAATATACCAGAGGAAAAAATTTTCAAACGTGGATAATGAAAATTTAGATAAGATAACAAGAACATTTGTAGGAAAACTTTTTCAACAAATAAGCTATTTGGCTTTAAAAAAGAGAATCCTCAAATTAAGAAAGAATTTTGTAAATAAAAACAAAAACAAAGTGCTTAATGATTTAGAGATATTAAAATCTTTCAAACTTTTTTTAGAGAATAATTTAAACATCCAAATTGATGAAGATCTCTGATATATAATTAATTATAAAAATTAAAGAAAAAGAAAATAAATCATTATTAACTTTTTTTCAATAGAATTAAATTAAATTTCTTAAAGATTAGTTTATTTTTTTATGTATTTAATATGTCGCAAAATAGTAAAGTAAATACCACAGCGAAACTCAGAATTGAGAGGCTAGAAAAGAGTAGAAGTGGGCGTTCTCTATGTTATATTGATCAAGATATAATGCTTGATTTAGGACTAAATCCTGGAGATATTATCGAGATTAGAGGAAAGAAAAAAACTACCGGTATTGCTGTGTCTTCTGTTCAAGATCGAGGAAAAGGTATCATTAGGCTTGATGGGCTTCAAAGGCTAAATGCAGGAGCCACAATAGGAGAGTATGTTACAATCGAATTAGCAGAAGTATATCCTGCAATAGAAATTGTATTAACTCCAACTCGTCCTAATATTGATTTAAAAAGACAAGCAGAAGCAATAAAAGGTAAATTAATTGATAAACCTGTAGTAATCGGAGATATTGTTGACGTTTTAGGGACTTTCGTTGAAAGAGAAAGTAGTGACAGTCCAATGTCTGATATTATGAAAATGTTTCAGTTTGGAGGGAAAAAGAGACCCACTTTGGGAACTCTTAGACTGATTGTTGAAAATTTAAAACCTTCAGATAAGGTTGTTAAAATCACAAGAGAAACTGTAATAAGAGTTAATAAAAGAGTTGCCGTTCTTAATATCTCTGGCGGTGTCGTCACGTATGATGATGTTGGAGGTTTAACTGATGAAATTCAAAGAATTAGAGAAATGGTTGAATTACCATTGAAACATCCTGAATTATTCCATCGATTGAATATCGATCCTCCCAAAGGAGTATTATTTTATGGACCTTCTGGCACAGGAAAAACGCTTATGGCAAAAGCAGTATCTCAAGAATCAAACGCCAATTTTATAACCATTAATGGTCCAGAAATAATGAGTAAATTTTACGGGGCGAGTGAAGGTAGATTACGTGAAATTTTTAGAGAGGCTGAGGAGAATGCTCCATCTATAATCTTTATTGATGAAATTGACTCAATTGCTCCGAAGAGAGTTGATACTTCAGGGGAAGTTGAAAGACGTGTGGTTTCTCAATTATTATCTCTGATGGATGGTCTACGTGGTAGGGGTGAAATAATATGCATAGGAGCTACTAATAGAATTAACGCCATTGACGAAGCTTTACGAAGACCGGGACGCTTTGACAGAGAAATTGAATTCGGTGTTCCTAATGTTAAAGGTAGAAAAGAAATCTTTCAAATACATACAAGAGGTATGCCATTGGAAAAAGATATTGACCTTGATAGTTATGCCGAAATAACTCATGGCTTTGTTGGAGCGGATATCATGGCTATCAGTAGAGAAGCTGCCATGTTTTCATTAAGGAGAGTCTTACCGAAAATAAATCTAGATGAACCAATTCCAAGTGAAATAATACAAGAATTAAAGATTAAGGATGAAGATTTTATCAGAGCAACTAATCTTATTGAACCTTCAGCTATGAGAGAAGTAATGGTTGAAATTCCAGATATAGGATGGGAGGATATAGGAGGCCTTGAAGAAATAAAACAAGAATTGAGAGAAGCAGTAGAATGGCCTTTAAAATATCCAAAACTATTCGATAAAGCGGGAATACGACCTTTAAATGGAATACTTCTCTTTGGTCCGCCAGGATGTGGAAAAACACTTCTAGCAAAAGCAATCGCAAATGAAAGTCAATCGAATTTCATAGCAATAAAAGGTCCGGAGATTTATTCAAAATGGGTAGGAGAAAGTGAGAGAGCTGTAAGAGAAATATTTCGCAAAGCTCGTCAAGCCGCACCCTCAATAATTTATTTTGATGAGATCGATGCAATATCTTCAGGAAGAGGAAATTACGAAGGAACGCATACATTTGCTTCGATTGTTAATCAAATACTAGTTGAAATGGATGGCATCGAAAATCGAAAAGGTATAGTTATAATTGCTAGTACTAATCGACCAGATATTGTTGATCCTGCTTTTCTTCGACCCGGTAGGTTTGATCGTTTAATTTTTGTTGAAGCCCCTGATGTTGATGCCCGATTAAAAATCCTGAAAGTTCACTCAAAAG
>JBHLRA010000140.1:0-8335 GCA_048883045.1 Candidatus Thorarchaeota archaeon
AAGACTTTTAAAATCCTCTGGATTAATTATTCCAATTGCTAAATTTTCAGTAAGAGAATTTTCATCTCCAAAGGAATATTCTTTCATTTGGTCATAATCTACCATTCTAACTGTGTTTACACTCATTTCCATTTTATTAATCCTCCTTTAAACCTTCCAAGATTTTTATTAATATTTCCTCATCAGAAAGAATGTTGTTTGGGGGATTTACAATTTTTTTTAATTCAAGTGGTACGTGATCCAAACGATAAGCTAGTCCTTCACACTCAATTCCAGTGATGGCTGAAGGTATTATAATATCTGCCGCATTTGAGGTTGCAGATTTTTTATTATCAATTAATATTAAAGGTTTTAACAATAATTTCTTACTTAATTGCCAGGGTAAGTGTGATATTGGATCTGTACCAACAATTAAAGAACAGTCAAAATCCTCATTCTCTATTTTTGATACTATTGTATCTTCAGAGTCAATTAATTGATTATTCTTGAATTGTAATCCGCGATTTGTGCCACATAATGATAGTGCAACATGATCAAAACCTACCATATTATAGTGGCCTCCTAACATCATGATTGATATTCGCCCCTTTTGTTGTTTTGCATTTATCAACTGTACGAGTTCAAGTAACTCCTTTATTAAATTACGGCTATTTTGTGAACCTAAAATCCCTTGACCAATAAAAATTACACCATTTTCTGCTCCTGTGAGATGGAGTAATAATCTTTTTAAATCGGCTTTATCCAAACCTGCGACGCCGCTTCTTGGGATACTATCAGCTGCACAACACTCTTCTTTTAAAACATGGATTAAATCTATATCTTTTCCTGATTCAATTTGGAGTGCTACATCGCGTACCCCCATTACTCCAAAAGATGCTGTTTTAACAGGATCTATTACTATTAGAGTTTTAATTTCTCGACCTGTCATTCTAAACTTACCACGTGAAAAAAGAACTTTATTTAATAAACGTGGTATTGATTCTGCTGCGTTTGCTCCCCATAAAATCAATAAATCTGCCTTATTTATAATTTCAGATATCGTTGTTAATGTCATTCCCGTTTCTCTAGAAATATGCAACACTTTTCCTTGGCAGATTGTAGAATTAGAATCTATAAAACCATTGATTAATTGCGCAAGTTCAATAGCTACCAATTGAGCTTCACAACTTGTAGTAGAAAAGCCATATAATAGAGGTTTAGAAGAGTTTTTTAAAAGATTAATAGCTTTTTCTATAGATTCTTCTATTTTAACTTTTCCTAATTCACCATCTTTTCTAATAAGAGGATTTAAAATTCGATTTTTTGCGGTGATTTGATCAAATCTTTCTTTTCCTTTCAAACATGCTCCTATAACCTCATCAATATACAAACCATCAGTTGTAATAATGATATCATCACATAAAAGTGAACAACCAGAACAAGTAACTCGTTTACTAACCATACTTCATAACACTTTTTAACTCAAATTTGATAAACAATTATTCATACATAATCAATTTTTACAGCTTCCCGTGGACAATATGTCTCACAAACTCGACATTCTCTTTCTCTCCCTTCTGCTTCGATCCTTCGACAATGCTCTATTGCTAATAACTCACATTTTCCATCCTTTACTTGAAATAATTGATGCTTTTCAGGAGGATAGTCAGGAGCTTTACCACTTAAGGTTGGAGGACAATACCTCGCATTAACTGGGCATATTGTTACACAAATTCCACAACCGTCGCATAATTCAGTATCTACATCGATTCTAAGCTCTTTTTCTTTTCCTTCTTCAGCACCTATTAAATCCTTTAAGGTATCATAATTCTTTTTATATTTTAGTTCCAATAGTGGAGTACAATCATCTATTTTTACTTTTCCTTGCAATAAGTCTAAAGCAAAAGCCATACAGGTTGGTTTTCCACATTTTTTGCAGTTGGTTTTTGGTAAAAATTTATACAGTTCCATGAAATTGCTTACTGGAATTTAAGAACACCTTCAAAAATTAAATATTCTACGCATTTCAGTATTGAAGAATATTCTTAGATTTATTAATTTCTTTAGTTTATGTATTATAAATTTTCTGTGGTAAGAGTTATAATTATAATTAAAAACTCAGAAAATCTCATAATTTATTAACATTAAAATTAAAGGAAATTATATTTTTTTCAAATTTAAGATAATAAAATAATATTATAATCATTAAAACTGAAGTGATTAAGGAAATGACAGAAGAAGAGATTCCAGATATAAATCTAAAAGAAATGATGTTAGACGAACGCACTAAAAACATTAAAATGAATATGGAAAAGATCAAACATAAAATTGTTATTATCTCTGGAAAGGGAGGTGTTGGAAAAACCACAGTTGCAATTAACCTCGCTATGAGCTTAGCTAGTATTGGATTGAGAGTAGGGATTCTTGATGTTGATATAACGGGACCAAACGTTATAAAAATGTTGGGAATAAATCCTGAGTTGAAACCGAAAGTTGATGCCGAAGCAAAAAGATTTTATCCTATTAATGGCCCTTTAAACCTTAAAGTAATGAGTATGGCCTTTTTAACGCTTACTCCAGATGAACCCGTAATATGGAGGGGCCCAATGAAAATGAGTGTGGTTAGACAATTCTTAGGAGATGCAGTATGGGGAGAGCTTGATTATTTAATATGTGATTTGCCTCCAGGTACTAGTGATGAAACCCTTGATATATTACAATTAATACCGGATGAAAATGTAATAATTGTGTCTACTCCTCAGGAAGTTGCTCTAATGGATGCTAGGAAGACAATCAAAATGGCGATGGTAATGGAAAGAAACATTCTTGGAATTATTGAAAATATGAGTGGATTTAACTGCCCACATTGTGGAGAATATATAGATCTTTATCCTCCTGGTGGTGTAGAGAAAGCTACAACAGATTTCAATATTACATTATTAGGAAAAATCCCCTTTGAAACTGAAGTTAGCCAACAAGGTGACCAAGGATTACCATTTATATTAAAGTATCCAGAAAGCAAATCCGCAAAAGCTTTTAAAGACACAGTTAAAAAAATAAGAGATCTTTTAGAAAAAACCTAAAAAAATCTTTTTTAATTTATCATTTTATTGTATGTGACATCCTCACGAATCTATAAAATACATTAAATTTGACATTAGGATTATCTAACTATTTTCTAGATAATATAACCTATTATTAAATAAGTATATCAGATGATTTTATTAAACAAAATAATTTCTATTTTTACATAGATAATTAATTAATAATAACAGGGATCATTATTACAGAGGTTAAACTTTTAGGAGGAATTCGTGGTATAATTATATGCAAAGAAGGCGGTGAATACTTGCTTGACCTTATTTTAGATACTAAAATTAATCCTGTCTTACTTTCTTCTTTTGTTGGCGCATTAGGATTGTTCGGAGAAAACTTAGGAAAAATCGAAGAAATTAACATAAAAGGACTTGACGTAGATATGATTGTGGTTTATAAATATAATTTAATCTTCGTTGCAATTCTAGATAAGGAATTTGTTAAACATGATATTAGACCAGAAGCAGAAAAATCACTTGATATGTTCTATTCACTTTATCACAAGGAAATTGACGAAAATTGCAATGAAGTAAGTCAATTTACTTCATTTAAAAATATATTATTTACTCAAATTGAACAATATTTTAATAGGATTAAGGAAGAAACTGAAGTAAAAAATTTTGGATTCTTCACTGATGCTATTAAAAAACTAAGATCTAATTCAACTAATTAAAAATTTTTTACTTTCTTTTTAAATATTAGATCTCCTATTTTTACTCCAAAGATTCGCTCCATTAAATTGCATTTAGCTTTTAATAAATAATACACATCTTTTTGAGGAATATCTAAACCATACAGACTTTCAAAATTACCTTGACCTTTTGATAATATAGTACTCTTTTTTTTGTAAAAATATTCTTTAAACTCTTCTGATGCCTCAGATAAAATTATTCCTGGAGCATCATTTGATTCAATTACGCGAACTAATTCTGTTAGATTAATAAATTTCGCATCTTCGATGGTAGCATCATTAATTATAGGAGTAGATCTAACAGAATAGATTATATCTAAACTTGGATAATATTTTTTAATAATAATAATTAGTATTTTATCGAACACAATTTCCCCTGCATTATCTCCGATTATTAATAGTTCTTTTGAATTATTAAGTGAATTTTTGAAATTTTCATAATCATTTATAGCTAAATTTTCGCTTTTAAAGTTCATTAAGTCAGATAAAATATTAATATCGTGTTGAGTAGCAAAATCTATTGTGTTTCCAAGAGCAGATGCCAAAATCGCTTTAAATAAAGGATCTTCTGCTTTTTCAATAATTTCTAAAATTTTCTCATAATAGTCTAAAGCAAGTTTATTATATTCCTTTTTTAGATCATGATAAGGATCCTTATTATCCAATAGGTCTGCAACAATATTATAAGCAACTTTTCCAAGAACCGGGGCGGCACCTTCATTTATATTAAAGTTTAAAAGATATTTCATCAATTTTTTCTGTGCAGTAATAATAACTTCACGAGATATATCAGGGTCTAATAATTTAAACGCTTTTAGCACTTGATTGAAGAGACAACCAATACATTCGGGTTCTAATTTCATTTTTTATCTATGGTCAATTTTTAGGTAAAATAAAGAAGAAGTAAGATTAAAACTCTTTCAAATAAAATTTAAAAAATAAAAAATAAAAAAAAAAGAGTATTTGAAATCTAAAGTTCAGATATTGCTTTTTTTCTTGCTAATTTTTGTTCCTCAGTAAGTTCAATTTCTCCTCTACGTACAAGAAACATGAAGACTAAGGCCAGAATTAAGAATATTGCACCATCTAATAATAATGATGTTCTTCCGAATGCATCCCTTAATGCTCCCACACTAAGGGGTCCAAGGATTTGTGCTAATACACTAAAGAAATAATAAAGTCCCGTATATGTTCCAATCTTCTTTGCACTAGGGGCTAATTCCCATATTATTACAATTGTATTAACATTGACTAAAGCATATCCTATACCATAGAATACCAAGATAATCATAGTAACTGTTGTTGTTTGAACTGCAAAACCAATTAATAAAGCTACAAACATAATTGCTAAGCCTATTTTAATACAAAGTCTTCTACCAATCTTAGGAGCTAGCAATGATAAGGGAAATGCGGCTATAATAAATGGTATTGCGACAAAGTTAAATAAGAATCCAGCAAATCCTCTGCTTAATAATAAAACACCATTTGCACCCGACCCAGCATAGATTGAAAACAAAGCTTCTAAGCCATTGTGAGTTAGAAATAAGCAAAAAATTGTTAAAAGCATAAAGATAGTGCTTTTATCTTCTTCTTTCAAAATATCTTTAACACTAGTTAATAAACCTATTTTTTCTTTTTTTTCTTTAGTTTTTTCACCTTCAGCTGCCTCTGCTTCAAGAAGTAACTTATAACTAAATGCTTCATTTTCATCTATTTTAAAGAATAGCACTATTAAAGCAGCAATCATAATAACTGAAGCAATTATGAAAGTAATTTGTAGTCCAATATAATCTGAGACTAAACTCATCGTATATGCGACAATTGCACCAATTCCTCCCATTATATTTATAACAGCGTTTGCTTTGCTTCTATTGACAGGTCGTACAAAATCAGGCATTAAAGCAACAGCTTGTGATCGATAAGATCCCATGCTTATACTAAAAAGAAACATCCATACAATAAGAAGCCATAGAGATCCAGTAGGAGGGAATCCGGTAGGAATAAGAGAGAAAAAAATAGCAGATAAGATAACTCCTACAATTATATATGGCATACGTCGACCATATTTCGTTCTTGTATTATCAGAAACCGATCCCATAACAGGTTGAATTATTACACCAACAAGATTATCCAGAGTCATTAATGCTCCTACTATTAACCCAGCTATTACAACGCCTGTAAAATAGATATCTAATTGTTGACTTACTTGTGTATTATATAAACTCCATGAAATACCAGTAGTAAAAAAAGCTAAACCAATAATAAAAGTCTGTTTTATATTCAGTTTTTCCTCTAGTTTACCTTCAGACATTTTATTCACATTTTTTTTATTTAAATTTTTTTAAAAATAATTATATGTAGTTGTTTAAATACATTTAGTAATTTGAACAAGAAAATGATTCAAAAATTTTTAAATTGCTTTTAAAAAGAGGAAAAAAAATTTATATTTCAATTTCAATTCTTATATTTTCGATTTTTTCCGGAACTCCTTTAGTTGTTTTCAAATAGCCCTGAATTATATTTGCTAGCATCTCTTGCATGAAATCTTTTAATGGAATCTTTCTCTCGTTTACTGAAAGTATTACTTTTGTCATAATTAACTAAATACTATTCTTAAAATTAAAATTTTATTTTATAGTTTAAAAAAATAATTGAAATTTTGAAAATAAACTATAATTATTTTCTATTTATTTATTCTGAAACCATTGCAAGGTCTGTCAACTTACTACTAAAATTTTTTAGCAAGTTTCATTCCATTCAGAATTTATATTAAGCTATTAACTTTTTGGAATTGTTCGAGAGTTTTGTTTAAATACTGGGTCATCTCCGATTTGTATAAATTAAAATAACCTATACAGGAAGTTCAACCTCCACCACCATTCGTCTCCGAGTTGGAAAAAAGGATTGTAATTGTAATTATTATCACTGCTAATCCAATTAAGCTGAAAATAATAATAAGTACTGTTTTGAGGTCTAATTTTCTTATAGGAAACGATTTAATTTTGCTCATGATTTTTACTTCTTACAAAAATTATTTTTTATAAATAATTAGGATATACTTGTTAAAAACATTAACTGAAGGGAAGCTTTAAAATAAACAGTTTTATGATATTTTCCCTTCTTTATGTTTAAAAATTGTATATATTCCAATTAATATAGTGAATATCATAAAAAAGAACCATAATATCCGCGCTTGTAGAATAAGTATTTCTAGTAAATTTGGAGGAGGGACAATATCTATTCTAATATTTATTATCTGGACAATTAATTTCATTAATATTATAAATAATGATATTGTATCTGCTCTAAAAATTTTAAGTTTATCTTTTATATAATCTACTCTATCATAAATAGATCCAATAATGTATATAAATAGAAGAAAATCAATAAAAAACGATAAAAGATCATAACCAATAGTATCAGGAAATATAAATTGTACCAAAAGATCAATTATAATATATAGAACATAAAAGAAAATGAGTGTATTAAAAAAAGAGACATATGCTGCAAATCTTTTAGAAAATAATAATCTAATTACCACAAATCCTATTAGAACTAATCCTACAAGAAATATACTAAAAAAGACATTTGCGATACTTTGAATACTTGGAAGTGCAGAACTTTTAAAAAACCGAATGGTTAAAGATGTTAGCCACCAAGTAAGTAGGAAAAAGCTAACAAACTCTATTGTGCGAGTGAATATTCTAGACCCTTCTTTCTTATATAAGTAATCATCAACTTTAATAGAAGTGTCCATACAAAATTTATAGGCAAAAAAAGCAGTAATAAAAATATTAGCTATAGTACAGAAAAATATGAAATAGTCAATAGTTTTTGTGAAAAGCCACATAACTGGAAACGTCAAAACTACAGAAATTATAATTACTATTGCCCGCATCTTGTCAAGAGGCATGATAAATGAGATAATAAATAGAACAAATGTAAATCCTGCTAAAACATACAAAAATACTATAAAATATACCTTGAAAATGGCATTTGGAAACACTTCCACTCCAAATGCAAACAAAAACCATGAAATAATAAAAAGAATGACAATAACAAATAAAATTCTCTTTTTTGATAAACTCTTTAGTCCTGAAATAAATCTCATGCGAAATTCACTTAGATATCATTAATATAAAACTTGTAAATATACAATCTATTAATTAACTTTTTTATAGAACGTCTAAATAATTCACTTTTTTGTAAATATATGATAAGATACCTTTCAAAATAATTTTTAAAATATTAAAAGAATGTTTTTATCTTTCATGGTATTCTTACACATAAAAAATTATTAAAGTGAAATATATTATGTCTGAGGAACAAAAAATTAGAAATCGTTGGATTGTAGTCATCGGAGCTATCATGATTCAACTGGCATTAGGAACAATTTATTCTTGGGGAACATTAACAATTTTTGTCAGCCCCTATTTAAATGAAATTAAGGAAGTGACTGTATATATATTCGGTTTAGGTTTATTATCTTTTGCTATAACAATGATTTTCGCAGGGCAACTACAACAAAAATATGGTCCTAGAAATATTGCTATACTTGGAGGAATTCTA
>JBHLRA010000141.1:0-8293 GCA_048883045.1 Candidatus Thorarchaeota archaeon
TACGATGAGATAATCGATTTTTCTGGAGAAAAGTTAAATAAGGTTTCAATACCTTGTTCAGTTGGTTTTATTACAATCTTTATCGTAGCTTTTATTAATATAATTATGATGATTTTATTTCCTGAATCATATATTAGCATGTATATTAGTTTAATTATAATAGGAGTTTTTTTATTATATTATTATTATCTTGCTACAAAAAATCCTGGAAAGATTAGAAAATTTTCAATATCAACAGAGTATATTCAATTTTTATTACCTAATATTCCTCTTTTTACTATAACCTGGTTTGAATTAGACAGAATTGAAATTAGAATGAGGAAACTTGACTTTAAACCATTTATTAGATATGATATTCATTTTGTAACTAAGGAATCGGAAAAAGTATACAATATCAGTATGTTGGATTTTCATAAAGAAAAAATCGATCAAATCTTACTTCTTTTAAAGCGTTATGCTATAAGAATGAAGAAAAATTTCACAGCTGTGAAAGAAACGAAAATTTCTGGAGTAATTTTAGTAGAGAATTTAAAAATATAGGGAAATTATTCAATTTTAGATCCACATATTGGACAATTAGGTGAATTTGAAGTTGCTCCACATATTGGACATAATCTTACTGTTGAAGATCCCCTTCTTCTGGGTGGTTTTAAATTAGTTATTGATATTTGCTCTTCAGCTTCTTCGATAACTTCTGACACTTCTGCGATTTCTGGTTTTTTTATACTTTTCTTTGATATTGTTATTTCTTGACCAAAAAATCCTCCAAGTTTTACTTTCGTTACTTCAGTCATCGGTGCTTGGTTTAGTGCCTTAGCAGGCTCTTCCTCTTCTTCTATGATTTCTTCTTCAATCTCAGGTTCTTCTATTATGGATTCTTCTATTACCTCCTCTTCTATTACCTCCTCTTCTATTATTGGCTCTACAATAGGTTCACGTAATTCTATTTCTGGTAATTCTTCTTCTAGATCTTCTTCATATATTATATTTACAAATTCTTCATCTAATTTCAAAAGGGTTTGGCAGTTAATGCACCTAAATATGTGTTTAAAGCCAATATTTTTTGCTAAAGAATATTTCGCGGCACAACAACTATGATATTTGGCATTACAATTAAAACATTTATGTATCTCATCAGAATGTGCTTCACAAATAGGACAGATCTCTTGTTCACAAATGTCACATATTTCTTCCTCTTCAGAAGAAAGACTAATGAGATCTACAGCCAATCGTTCATAAAAAATCTGATCTTCGGTTATAACTTGTTCAGGTTCATCAGATTTAATAATTTTAAATTCTTTTTTGTTTTGAGTTAAAGATCCTAAAATATTTTGAAGTAATTTCTCATTGGGGCAATAGAAGGTACCTCCATGAGTTTCACTCGAAATAACTTTAAGTTTTACGTCATCTTCATAGAATTTTTCTTCGCCTACTCTGATTATATCAATAAAAGTTGAAAATTTTTTCGCTTTAATTAAGAGATCATATAATGCATTATAATAATCCTCAGATAACTTGCTCGGAGTATCTGAAATAATTATAACACGATAATTTTTTCTTTTTTCACGACTTTTTCTAAAAATATGTGCAAGAATTTCATACAATCCATTTTCCAAGAAACTTTTTTCATCTTCTCGAGTTTCCCAAGCATTTTCTATCGTATTTGCTACTGTTTCAGCATCTTTTAAATCATAAATGTTGATAGGATTCTCATTTTTTTGAAATAATATTACTCCGTAAGAGGTTAATGCGTTGTATTTATCTTTTTCTTTAATAAACGCATTAATTGCTTTTATGAGGGACTTTTTCTTTAAGAAATCAGAAATTAAATCTATGTAAAAAATAAACTCTTCAGAACTTACAGCATTAGATCTTGGTAACATTTTAGCATCAATCGTGAAGCTTTAAAAGAATAATAACATAAGTTTTATTTATTTTTATTGTATAACTAAATTCATTTATTTTTCTTTTAACAATTTTGTTATTTTCTTCGTTTATAATAAGGAATAATATTATAGAAATATTATGGAACTTAGTATTTTAAGTAATTTTATAATCTACTCCCACAATTAGAGCATGACTTTTGATGTGCATTGTTTTGGGTACCACATTGAGAACAGATAATGAAACTCGGTTTTTTTGTTGGTTTTTCATGTAAGAGGGAGACTGTATCTTTAGGGATTAATAAATCTACTTCTTGGGTTATGGACTTAATCTCTTTAGTTGTTTTAGTAGCTCTTTCATAGACTACTTTATCTCCGACTTTTTTCACTTTATAGACTTTTCCAAAAAATCCTCCAATTCTGATAGTTTTTGGTGCTATTCCTGTTGGAACTTTTTCAGGAGTCTCTACGGAGGCCTTAACTTTTGATTTGGGTTGGATTTCTAATACGACTTCTGGCTTTTGGGCGATTTCCTCGGGTAAATCTTGCAAAACTTCTTTTTCCATATATTCTTTGACTGATTCCCCTTCAATTTCTTCAGATAGTTCAATAATTTCATCTTCTGGGATTTTTAGAAGAACATCACATGATGGACATCTTAGTATATTTGGTATCCCAATATTATGATTAATAGTATAATTTGTTAGGCAACAATTATGAAATGCCGTATTGCAATCTTCACAGATTGTCGGAATATCATGAACATCTGTGCAAACAGGGCATACTTCTTCATTACAAAAATGACAAACTAAATGTAATTCACTAGATTCTATTAATGGCTTTGCTAAATAATTAAAAAAAGCATAATCCTCTTTACTAATCCTAACAAATTCGGATTTATCTGTGAAAGTAGTGACGAATTGCTTTGTCTTAACTAATTTTTTAATTATATCAGTGAATTCCTTTTTATCTTTGATATAAAATATACCACCTTTAGTATCTGATGCTAAAACGTTCAATTTTACATCATCTTTAAAAAATCGCTGATCTTCTTTAGACACTCTTATGACGTCTATAAAAGTTGGAAAATTCTTGATCTTCGATACTAAATTAAACAAAGCTTCTTGATATTCTTCAGATAAATCTGAAGGTGTATCGGTTATAACTATAATTCTATTGAATTTAGATTTTTTTCTCACCGTCTCTGCAATATATGAAAAAATGTAGAATAATCCATTTTCAAAATAACTTTGTGCTTTTGGGCGACTCTCCCAATTTTCGTCGATTGAATTTTCAATTACAGTTGAGTCTTTCTTATTGTTAATAAAAATAGGATTTCCTTCTTCTTGAAATATTAAGAGTGAATAATTGGCCTTTGTATTTATTTTATTTTTTTCCTCAATGTAATATTTAATTGTTTTAATTATTTCTTTTTTTTTTAAAATCTCTTTTGTTAAATCCAAGTAAAAAAAAACATCTTCCGCCATTTCTCTCACATTAATTTATTTTATTTCAATTAGTATCAAAAATATTATTAATTAAAAATATTATTAATTAACATAATTTATATCTTTATATCAAATAGTGAAAGTTCTGTGAATTAAGTGGGTGTAGAATAAATGGATGATTTTCTAAGAAAAATAAAATTATCTGAATACGCAATAGAGATGTATATTAAATCAATAGGTAAATTTCCGCTTTCTTTTTATGAATTACTTTCAATTGTTCCAAAAGCAACTCCAAAGGAATTCAATGAAAGCTTAAATGAACTTATAGATGCTGGTTTATTAACTAAAATCACTTCAGAAAAACAAGAAACTATTAGTCACTATTCAATTTTACCTCCAATTCTCCCAATATTAAATTATTATCAAAATATTAACGCAAATTTGAATGATATCAAAAATTCAATTCAGGAGTTACTGATTAAAACAGTGAATGAAATTTTTAAAGATAATACTACATTTGAGTTGGATAGTATTGTTAAGGAATTTAAAGATATTAGAAAAGATATTGATGAAGATTCCATAATTCAAAAACAAGAAGTCGAAGATATTGTTGAAGGAATGGAAGAGTTAAAGGAAATTAAGCAGAAAATTTCTGATCTTCACCAAAAAATTAAGAGTGTTACTCAAACAAAATTCGCTGATTTAATAAAAACAGTTAACACTCTTAAGACTGAAATAATAGATAATATAAATTCTATGGATTTTAAACGGCATAAGCCAGAAATCCTTTCTCTTATTGAGCAATCATTTAAAGATGGATTTGAGAATATGTTAGGAGAATTCACTAATAATTTACAAGAATTGATTGAAAAGGAGTTTATTAAAACAACCGAACCTATGGAAAATACGATAGAATTGACATTTCAATATCGAAATGAATTTAAAATGCTATTGCTTGGTATGTTGACTAACTTTGAGACAAAAATGAATAAAATTCATGAACTACTAAAAGAAAACAAGGAAGGGTTGCTTCCTGCTATGAATAAGCTTGAAACTAGGATCGCTGAAAATTTAGATGCAGTTATACAACATTCAATTAATGAAATCGCAAACTTAAATACGCCTATTGAAAATGTGATGCAAAATTACCTACAAAAGATAAGCAGGATTGATAAAGAACTCTTTGCTAATGTTTGGATAATAAAAAGTGTAACAAAGATTAATGAAATAATTCAAAACCTTATCATACATTCTAAAGAAAGTCTTACAATAGTAGTTCCACATCTCGAAAATCATTTAACACTTGAGCAATTTGATAATCTTTCAGGAAATTTACAAATTAAAATAGCTGCCTCAGAAGCTCATACAAATAGTACAGTTAAAAATTTGAAAACAGTAAAGAATTTAATTTACAAAACTTACCAAAATGAAAATTTAATTGCTATTAAATCAGATAATGATTTATTGATAATTGGAATAATCCAAGATTCGGATAATCCTTTGGAAGATTTTATAGGTATTAGAAGTTCCTTTGAGCCATTAACAAAACTTTTAAATCCTTTGATAAGCAATATATGGGAAGAAGCTTATTCAGATTCATTTCATGCAACTCAAGTAGCAAAGACTCAAATAAGTCCTTTGACAAAACCAATGAAATCCTTTAATAAAATAAAACCCATTATTCCAACTAAATTTCAAACACAAGAAGTAATTAAAAAGATACCAAAAACTGAACCAGTAACACCTTCATCCATTCCAACTCAAATTCAGGAAATCCCTAAAGAAGATCAAAAGTCTTTGAAATCTTCACCAGGAGAAACTCAGAAAACTCCTTTTTTCTCACCCAGAATAACTGACTTAAAAGAAAAACTCCAAAATAAAATTGAGTTTTTAACAGCTGCACAACCTAAAGCAGATGATAAAGTAGGATTAGAAATAAATAATGCTTTTAATAGATTAATTGATAAGCTTGGAAATCTAAAAGGAGACGTTTTTGCTAAAGAACTCGAAGATATTGCTGATCTAATCCTTGAAAAGAAAGGATTTTCAGTAACCCTACATAAGATAAGAAGTACGATAAATAAATACAAAGAATCACTCACATTACTAAACGAATATGATAAAAAAGAAATCATTGAAGATATCGAAAGCTGGAAAAAAAAGATTTTCTAAATGAATAAACATATGTTTTAAAATAATATAGAAACTATTTACTAAGTAGGACTACTATTCTTGTTTTTATTTCTAAAATAAAGGAAAAATCCTCTAATAATTGCAATCATTAGACTTAAGAATGAACATATAAAAAATATTGATACGATAATCGATATAATATCAATAGGAGAACTTAGCCCTATTATTCCGAAAATTGGGCATAATGGAGCAACAATAATAAAAAGAATATATGTCGCTTTATCTTTCTCTTTGAACTGAATATACGTTGTAATATTAAACCACCCTACTAGGATCATAATAAATGGTATTAAATAAGAAGAAAATTCATAAAAATCACCTTTAGCAAACGAAAAGAAATAATTCGCGTAAAAAAAGGTAATGATCAGTAAAGCACTTATAGGCGTAGGTACTCCAGTATAACCTGGATTTTCTGATATGTTAAAACGAGCTAGTCTTAAGATTGCGCCAATAGCAAAGCATATAGATCCAATTATAATTACAATGTCAAAAATTGTGTTAGTTTTAAATGACTGGTATATTAAAATTGCAGGTGCAATCCCAAAAGTTAAAGAATCACTCAAAGAGTCCATTTCTTTACCTATCTCATTTACTGTTTTTGTTTTTCGGGCAATATAACCATCTACCATATCAGTGCCAAGTGATACAGTTACTAAAAAGAATCCTAAGGAAAGTAATGCTGGATGACCTATACACGCACAAACCAAAGCAATAATCCCAAAAGAAGTACCAATAAGTGTGATATAATCTTTTAATTTCAATAATTTTGGTATACTTTGACTTGGCATTCTAAATCTCTATTCATTTTTTATTAATATTAATTAACCCTTATCTAATTAAAACATTTTCATGAACATATTTAGATTATCTTGGCTACCAGAAACTTTATTAGATCAGTTTATTATTCATAGATTAAAACAATTATAAAATTAAAGGTAAAAAAAAGTGCCATATTGTAAAGAATGCGGAAGTGAAATTAAAGATGTAAGCCAGAACTTCTGTGAGAAGTGTGGTTCTCCAATACCTGAGAGTGTAAAAGCAGGAGCGATAACTTCTCCTCAAGCAACAGCATCACAAACCGTTTCAAGACCACCTCCATCTAGTCACCCAGGAAGCTTATTTGATATCAACCGGAACTATTATATCCTTAAAGAAAAATACTGGGATATTTGAATCCTCCTCGGTTTCAAACCCAAATGGGGTTCCGGTGACATATTAGATGAAAATAACCAGATTATCGGTCGAATGAAAAGAGTGATCTTAAGCATAAGAAGGAGAGTTGAATTACAGGAAGTCGATGGTACAATCGCGGCTACAATTCACGCTAAGATTGTATCAGCACGAGGAGCTCAAGATTTAAAAGATCCTGAAGGAAATTTAATAGCTCGAATCAAGAAAAAGATCTTATCATTTTTCAGGCCAGTATTTTATCTTGAAGATCCTCAAGGTAATCAATGGTTTCGTGCCCAAGGTAAGTTTATGGGATTTAGTTTTAAGGTTTATGATGTAACTACTGGAAATGTTGTTGCTGAAATTGAAAAAGCCGATAGATGGCGAGATTTATTTCTCGGAGGGCTTTTAGATTTTAAAGATACTTATGCTTTAAGAATACTTGATAATGAAACTGATCGTAGAATTCTGGTAGGATTTGTACTTTCAATTGATAATGTTCTCCATGATTATTAATTGAAACCATATTTTTTTTCAAATTATATAAGCGACTAGCTGTTAAAAAATAGTTTCACAAATTTATTGAGAAGATTTAGAAATCTAAATTTAATAAGAAAAAGAAAAATAAAAGGTAATACATATTTGGAAACAAAAAATTAATCAGTTGTTTTTTTAAAAAAAAACATTTAAAATGATTTAATTTATATTTTCTTTAAAATAAATAAATTTGAATAGAATGTTCAAATTGTTTTGTTTAAGTATTAAATTTTTTATATAAAATTGAAACTACACAGCTTAATATTCCTAATGTAAGAAAATGACCGAATATGAGACATTTATGGTATATGAATTAGATGATTCTGGTGAGAGAATAAAGCTAAACTTCCTTGAAGAGCAACTTCAAGAAAATCTACATCCTGAACAAGTTTTTGTAATAGTTAGAGAAGATTTACGTAGGATTTTTATTTGGAAAGGTCCAAAATCACCTGTTCGAAAAAGATTTATTAGTTCAAGAGTAGCCTCAGCTCTCCAAGAAGAGTTAATGAAAGATCCAAGATATCATCGCTGTAAAATTGTTTCAGTAGATGCAGGAGATGAGCCTTCAGAATTTTTAAATGCATTCAGATTGGAATCAATGGAAGTAACTGAACGCTTAGCAGATATGAGATATGTCAGAAATATAGAACGCGAAAGAGAGGGCGCACCTGTTATCAAACATATTACTCCAAAACCAACAAAATCTAAAGTAAAAGAGGAGTATTTTTCACCAGCATTGGAAGACACGAGTACTGATGTAGTGATTTCATCTTTTTCTTCTATTGCTCCCAAACCAAGGACCCAATATCCAAAATCGTCACCAATGAAACCAACAAGATTTTCTAAAGGAGTAGGAATATCAGAAGTAGAAGTACAGAAAATTAAAGATAAAATTCTGAAAACAGAAGTTTCTGTCGGTTTAAAGAGATCTAATCTCATTCTAGGGCATACACTGTATGCCGCAGTATCGAAAGTTGCTAATGTCTTTGGAAAAGAAGTTGAAGAAACCAACTGGGAAGCAGTTAAGAAGGTTCCAAATGAAATGATACAGTTGGAGAATCA
>JBHLRA010000142.1:0-5870 GCA_048883045.1 Candidatus Thorarchaeota archaeon
TAATAATTAGTGAAATATTGATTCCTAAGTATAAAGAAAATGCTGATTGGAATTTAAGTTTGAATATTATTATTGAAGAAATGAATCAGCTTATAAAAGAGTATAATTTAAACCCCAAATTAAAATTAGGATTACTCAATAATGTTGAAGAACATTTAGATAAAGATATCGAAGAGCTAACGGGAGTAGATAAAATTGAGATATTATTTTTAAATATGGATGATTATGTTGAAGATATAAAGAAGCTAATAATTGCTGGACAAAATAAGGAAGAATTACGGACCAGTATGGCTCAACTGATAATGCCCTTGACACTTTTTGAATTATCTGAGCTTTTTATTTATTTAGGTAAGCGGACTTTTTTAAAATAATCCATTTTTTATCTTTTTTTAAAATTATTCAGTTTTTCGCTTATTCAAAGTTGTAATGGTATTTAAAATTAAAGAAGAAGGAGTTCAAAATAATTAGACATCTTGGGTGTAATCTTTAAAATTTTTATTTAGACTTAATCGATTTTAGCATCTTTTGCTGATTTATAGAGATAATCGAAATAATACAAAGAAGCTGGTCCAAAAGCCACATGATCCGTTAAAACTCCAAAGTAGGACATTTTTTTAGGAAAAAAGCTTTCAGAAAGCACAATAAAAGCATCTTCTCCCTCATCTATTACCACAGCACTTCCAAAAATTTGATCTCTCCACCTTATTTCACAAAGTGCATTGTATTTTTTAATTAAGGATAAAAATTTCTTATCTTTCAGTGCTTCGGCTTCTACTAAGAGACGTAAATCAATAACACCTCGTGCTCTTGCTTTTTTTATGTCTTCATAAAATACTTCCAGAAATTCAAATTTAGTAGAAACCAGATAAATTGAGGTTCTCGCCATATTGATCAATGATAAAGCTTTATTAATACACACATCCCGTCCACGATGAATGTATAAAGCAATTTTTATAGGAGTATCGTGAGATTGATAAATCGGAGTTAAAGTATTAATTATTTTATTAGAATGTTCATCAAAACTAGTATTATATTGCTTTTTTGCTATTATAAGGGCCTCATCTGGTGATTTGGCAAAATAACGACTAGGTCTTGATTCTTCCTCCTTTATTATCCATAATTTTTCTTTTTCCAGTTGAGTAAGGATGTTATAAATACGAGAGTATGGAACACCTGAAGCCTCAGAAAGTTCCCTGGCATCCATTGGTCCTTTGCTTATTAAGGTGAGATATATAGAAATCTCATAATCAGTAAGACCAATAGCTCTTAATGATTCTTTTACATTATCTGGAATTTCACTTGACATTTTTTTCCCTTCTTCTTTGATACAAAAAAAGGCTTTTAGATGATACTATTATTATTATTATTATTAATACTAATCTAATATTATTTTTGTTTTAAGTTAATCTAAAACTAAAACCTAAAAAAACTATGAAATCTATAAATAGAAAGTATCTTTGATTTTTATTCATAATATTTTTTTGCCAAATTAGAATTAAAATGTGTTAGAAATCTGATAGGGCTTGAAATCAAAATAATGTTTAGATTAACTTAAGTGATATTGGTGAAAAACTAAAAAAGTTACTTGAGTATTAATAGATTGATAAATTGTAATATGATATTCTAGACACAAATCTATAATATTATATACATAATTTTGCAGAAAAAGTATAAAATTAAAGTTTTGATATAAAAAAATTTAATAAATTACTCATCATTTTTTATAATTAAGTAATGTAATTTTTAAAAAAGTATATAAAATTCAAATTGTGATTTCATGGATATTGTCGATCTTAAAATATTAGAATTATTAAAAGAAAATAGTAGAATGTCATTTAACGATATATCTGAAAACGTAGGGAAGACTGAAGCCACTGTGAGAAGAAGAGTGAAAAAATTAACTCAAGATGGGATTATAAAAAGATTTACAATAGAGTATACCGTTGATAATAAACCTCGTACAAGAGCGACTGTAAAAGTTGAACCTGATTTTAAAGAAATTAAACGAATCTTAAAGGAATTGTTAGAAATTGAAGAAATAACAGATATTTGGAGACTTTCAGGAGATTGTGGATTATTTATGCGCGTGGAAATTGCCTCAATTGAGAATTTTAATCCCTTAATTGAGGAAAAAATCTCTCAAATTAAAGGTATTAAGATTATTGAGACGTGTTTTATCACCGATATAATTAAATAGTTTTCCTTGACTCGTTTAATGATTTGAATAGAGATATAATGAGATTCTAGAATTTAGAAAAATTTTTTTATTTTTTCTTTTAATGAGCTTTAGCTTTCTAGAGAGATTATTTCTCTAAGAGTTTATCTATTATATCTAATCTTTTCTTGGTTTTCTTCAAGTCTTTTTGGAGTTTCTTAGAACGTTTTGCATATTCATCATCGTTTATTTTACCAGAGGAGTGTTTTTTATCGATAAATTTCAATAAATCTTGGACTGAATTTAATTTTGTTTTTAAACCTTCTTGTTCGTCTTTGAGTTCATTTTTAGACTTATCTTTTGTTTTAAGTTTTGGTGGAGGTTCTAATTCTTTTTCATCCTTTTGCAAAATCCCTGGTTTTGGAGGAAGTGCTGTTAAGCTTGTGTCTTCTTTAGGAAAAATCTCATTCATATCTCGCTTTTTCGGTTTTTCAGGGACTTCAGTAGGCTCTGTGTCAAGATTTTCTTCTAAATTAATTTCTTGAGATGATTCAGAAGAAACTGTTGTATTTAATTCATCTATCTCAAATATCTCGCCATCAGATTCAATAGTTTTTTCTACTAATTTATCAATTGTATTTTTAACAGTATCAATCTGATTTTGAAATATTTTTAATAATTCTATCAACTCACTTTTTTTAGAAATTTTCATTGAAAAATCAATATTTATTGTTCTTTTCCCCGTCGTACTTTGAGAAATCGAACTATCTTTTACTTCAGTTGTTTCTTGTGGAATAATTGTAGGTTGGGGAATTGGAGTAGGTACTTCCTGGTTTACCCTTAATTCCATCCTAAAATCAGAAATCAGCCATTTAAAGATATTTAATGCTAATTGGGGATTATCATTGCATTGGAAACCGCCTCCAACTTTATCTCTAAATAGTTCATAACTTCCAATACAGCATACTCTTCCATTCTCATACTCTGAAACACACATAAGAGGGCAAGAGAATGGTTCTGATGTTTCATTCGAATCTGCAATAGAAAACGCACCACTCCCTATAATTGATAGAGAAGATCCTGATCTATAGCATAATGTAGCAATATCAGCTGTTATTGGATGGGGTATGTTAAATGCTGAAATTAAAGGAATATTTTCTACTCCTAAATTAATTCTCTCATCTAAAACCTGGTCATTTTCAAAAGCAATTCCAAATTGTTCTGAAATTTCGGATAAATTACTTCCACGGCCCCTGTCTCCACCTGCGTGAGATAATAATAGTAATCCTCCTCCTGAATTTTTAACCCAATTTACAATGGCATTTATTTCAAAAGAAGAGATTCTAGCAAAATCAGGGCATACAAAAACAAGAATATCATATGGCACTAAAGAATCTTCCGTAATTGGTACTTCTAAATAATTATAACATATAAAATCATTTGATTTTAAATAGTCTCGGAGTTCAGTCAGATTTTCATCAATTCTTCCTCTTGGTTTGTGAGAAACATCAAAAGCAACATGATAAGGCATGGTTGATCCTTAAAAATATATTATTTTATTATTATATTAATCAATTTCATGTAGTTATTATGTAGTATTTTAATATTTCTATAATTAATATTTAACTATAATATATAGAAGTTAAAACTCGGTTTTAACAATTTTTAAGAAATTTTCATGTAAAAGAAATTTAATAAGTACTTTTATCCCCAATTATTAAATTATCCTTGCTGATATTTTCTACATGTACATAACTACCAATAATAGAATTTCTTGATATTATATTAGTTAAATGAGCGTTCTCTTCAATAACACAGTCTTCTAAAATACAATTCTGAATCATTGAATTGTCACCTATAGAAACATATGGTCCGATTACTGAGTTTATTATTTTTGTATTTTTACCTATATGGACAGGATTTTTCATATAAGAACGTTCAATTGCAATGTTTTTCTTCTGTTCTTCAGGTTTTATAGAATTTTGTCGTAAAAGATATTGATTTCCTCTTAAAATTTCAGAAGGACGCCCAAAATCCAATATTCCTTGTTTTAATTCTACAGCGGCGATTTTATATCCTTGGTCGACTAAATCTTGTAAACTTTCCGTCAGATAAACTTCTTTTGTATCTTCAGTTTTTTGATCTAAATATCTTTTGATATTTTTGAAGAGAGCACAAGTTGCAGTATTAGAAAAGGAGTACGGACCAGCGATAGCTAAATCTGACACAAAATCTTTTGGTTTTTCAATTAATTTTTTAATTAATTTATTTTCATCGGTAACTACGACGCCATAAGAGCTTGCATCCTCTTTTGGTACTTTCATAACAGTGATTATCCCATCCACGTCAGATTCCCAGTATTTGTAGAGTAGATATGAAAATTCATCAATAGGTATCATATCACCCAAAAAAATAAGAGACCCAGATCTCTTATCATCTTCTAAACTTGTGATATTGGGTTCTTTGAACCGAGTATGTGCTAAATAGACTGCTTCTCCTAAACCCCAATAATATGGTTCACCCTCTTTATATCCTCGCGGGTATTGCTCAATAAAAGTTAATTTAAATCGATCACTATAATGTTTCTTTATATACTCTATTATTTGTTGCTTTTTATAACCTACAATTAAGATTAATTCTGTATCAGAATCAAAAGTTCTACTAAATTTAATAAGGATATGGTCTAAAACAGTTTTTCCTGCCACACTCAAGAAAGCTTTTGGTTTGCTAAAAGTAAAAGGACGTAGCCTACTTCCAATTCCCGCAATGGGCCCAATTATTTTCATTTTTTCTCCAAAAGTGATAATTTAATAAAATTTAGACTTATCTGAATCAAATATCCTCTGTAAATATCCAAACAATAGATCTAAACCTTTTTCTTCTTTACTTGAGCATGGTATTAATTCAGAAGTTGACCCTAATTGAATAAATACCTCTGAAATTAACATTGATAATTCTCTTATTAAACCCTTTTCACGGACATTTGTGGAATCCTCTAAAGCTTGAAAATCTTGGCTCCAATTAATAATCATATCAATTTGATCTTCATCTAATAAATCCACTTTAGAAAGTACATTAACTTGGGAAATATTTTGAAATCGAAATTGAACCGAAGCTGCTAACAATAATGTAGAAATAAAACCATTTGGTCTTAACACAAAACTTGAATCAAAAAGAAAGGTAACTGCTCTCTGTATGGAACCAAATCCTAAAGTACTTGCTATTAAAGGACCTGTTTCTCTAAAAGCAAAAAGCTCTAATTGTCCTGCGGTATCTACAAATATCCAATCTGGATTATAATCATCAATTTCATCTTTTAGATCATCTAGATAATTTATCATTAAATCGGAGGCTAAAATTATTGCTCCATTTGGACCTAAACCATATTGTTCCATAACTTCCCCTAATACAATATAGTCTCTTATATCAATATCAGGTTGGTAAGGTATAATTCTTACTCCAGGATCTAAGTTTAATGTTATTGCAGAGATTTCCGGATCTCTATTTACCACATAATTCTTTATATCTCCCGTAAGAGTGCTTTTTCCACTTCCAGCTGTACCAATGAAGTAATTTAATAAAATTATGTTTAACCTCGATTTAATAGTATTGTTTGTTGATCGAATATTTGACTATAATTAAGGATTTCTCATAAAATAATGGGTTTTTCCTCTTATCGGTTTGATAATAAATATAGGTATTATGATTAAATAAA
>JBHLRA010000142.1:5970-8264 GCA_048883045.1 Candidatus Thorarchaeota archaeon
TAAAGAATCTTCTTCTGAACTTTTTTCTATTTTGCTCTTTTGATAAAGGATAGTCCTTTTTTCTTGATTATCATGAATGGTGGTTTTTATTTCTTGGAAAATCTTCTCCTGAGTTATTTTACTTTTAAAACTCCTTTTTGATTGTAAATCCTCAAATTTAAAACCATCATAACAATCCTCATTAACCCATATATCAGAGATTCTAAAACTTTCTTTAAACATATATTGATATTTTTGACCAGAATATAAGAATATTGATAACCTCAGAATTTTAATTTGTAACCCATCAGTATTATTTAATTCATCAAGTTCAATTGAAAATGATAATCTATCAGAGGAATGATATAATCTTTTAATGGAAATTAAATATGGAGGTTGATTATGATGTATATTTTGTTTTGAAATTGCAAATTGCATTGTTATTCGTTTAATTTTTTCTGGAAGAAATAAAAGTTGTTCTTCTTCATCTTTCTTGAATTCTAAAAACAACTTATGATGATCGTCCCAAAAAACTTGGAACAATTCCATTTTAATTTAAACCCTTAGGCGTGTGATTTTTAAATACAATTTGAAAAGTCATCAAAGTAAATTCAAGCATTAATTTAAAATAAGGTGAGATAATTAGTTTAATGATTTACCTGACCAAACCGACAAAAAAAAGTATACAATACACTTATCATTACTATTTGGATTCTTTCAATTTCGATAGATAATATATAGGCTTTTTTATTTTCCTTTCAAAATATTCTATTTCCTCTCTTGAATGGTGTCCGATATATCCATTCACATCTAAAACTAATATTGCGTCCTGACAATGTAATTTGGTTAATGCAATTTCTTGTAGAAGATCCCATTCTTTCATAGAAAACTCATTTTTGTTTAAGAGTCCATCAACAGAGCAAATTGACACTAATTTTTTATGAATTATCTGTAAAATAGATTCAATCTTAATAAAATGATCTTTAAATTTTATTGATCCTATTAAATAAATCTTTTTTTCTTTTATACGAGAAAAATCATATTCCTTAAACTCATCCAAGAAATTCTTATTTAATCGATCTTTTTCCATAATATAATGTAATTTCAACAGTTATTTAATTTTCTCATGGAAGTAAACAATATTTATCTAGCAGAAAATTTAGAATTTCTAAAGAAAGTCCCAACTGATTTTTGTGATTTAATTTATATTGATCCACCTTTTTATAGTGGGGTGGATTATATAGAATTTTCCGATTTATGGCATTCTCTAGATGAATATTTAGATTTTATGAAGGAAAGGGTAGTAGAGATTTATCGAGTTCTAAAGTCTTCTGGAAGTTTTTATTGTCATTGTGATCCGAATGCTGTTTTTGATCTCAAACTGTTAATTGATAAAATTTTTGGGATAAAATTTTTTCATAGAGAAATAATATGGAATGTTGGTAGTGTCTCTGGATTTAAAAGTCAGGTAAAAGGATGGGTAAGACAGCACGATACGATTCTTTATTATACCAAATCAGATGATTTCACTTTTAATAAACAATATATTCCATATAAGGAAGAATATATCAGAAAAATGTTTCGATACAAGGATGAAGATGGACGTATTTATAGAAAAAGACGAGGAGGGAAACAATATTTGGATGAAAAGCCGGGAAATGTTTTAGGTGATGTGTGGAATGATATTTATTCCTTTCAAACATCAACTAGATCAAAGGAATACCTTGGGTATCCTACTCAGAAACCTGAAAAATTATTAGAACGTATCATTTTAGCATCATCAAATGAAGGAGATCTTGTTGCAGACTTCTTTTGTGGATCAGGTACGACTTTAGCTGTAGCAAATAAGTTAAATAGAAGATGGATAGGGGTAGATAATAATCTAAAAGCTGTTGAATTATGCAAAAAACGACTAAAGATTAGTTAAAATTATAATAATCAATTCAAAATATAAAACGGTGTTTACCAATGGAAAAAAAATATGTTTTGTTTGCTTTTAATGGAGATCCTATGTGCTTTATACATGTAATTCTTAATGCCTTAGACATGAATAAAAAAGGATATGATGTAAAGGTTATTGTAGAAGGATCTGCTACAAAGTTAGCAACTCAGTTTGAAAATAGTGAGAATCCTTTTTATGAGAAATATCAAGAGTTAAGATCCTCAGGATTAATTGATTGTTTTTGTAAGGCATGTAGTAATAAAATGGGATCTTTAAAGAAAGTAGAAGAATTAGGATTTCCCACTTGTGCTGAATTAATGGGGCATCCCAGTATGTCAAAATACATTGAACAAGGGTATTCAATAATTACTTT
>JBHLRA010000143.1:0-1847 GCA_048883045.1 Candidatus Thorarchaeota archaeon
GCTAATTCAATAAATTTTTTAGAATACTTCTGAGCTGCTGAAATTGTGGCAGAATTTTCGGGGAGCATTGGTTGAACGTCCATAGAATAGAGAAGTTCTACAGGACATCCCGATGTAGCCCATGCTGTTGGTTTTCCATCTCGATAGGCTTGTTCAATTGCTAAATAATGCCTACCCATAATGTTTTTTAATCCTTGTGTAGCGTTTAACATTTTACTCTTCTTTTCTGGCATTCATATCACCTTCAAATCATTTCAGCAAAAGCTTCAAATCTTGTTGATAGTTGTTTATACTGTTCCCTATTATATAACATTTCTATAAAAAGATACGGAATTTCCAGTTCCTTAAATTTTTTATTCATATATGGATGATCATAAAGCATAGGTTCACAGAATTTCATTGCAATGTTAATAATTCCATCTACTTCATATTTTTCGGTTAAAAATTTCAAAAATTCAAACCGATTATACGATGGCATTTTTGTAGAATATGCTGGTTTACTTAAATGATATTCAGCAATCGCTTCAAGAGGATCTTTATCCTCCTTAATAGTATTCCAAAAATATCTAGATCCAATACAAATGTCATCTGCTACTACTTGAAATCCTTTATCTTCTAAAAATTTTAAAAAATCTGTATCATCGATAACTGACCCTGTGAGTAATATTCGTTTCATTTTATTTTCAGTAAAAGGAGTTTTATTTTTTAATTCAATTAATTTTTCTTTTAAAAGCTCCAAAACTTTCTTTTTGTCATCTATTTGGGATAATTTAACTAATTCATGAAATTCTGAACCCTTTAAAATCATTTTACTTCTATATTCGGAGATTTCTTTTAATAATTTACGAATTTGATTGGTTGTTTTGATCGCTTCCTTAATTCTTTCAGATTGAATTTTAATTTGAAATTTATTTTCGATTTGAGATATCAATTCTTTTAGATCATTTATAAAAAAATTCTGGGCAATCATATCTCTTTTTAGTGGCACATTTAAATAAAATAAGAAATCACAATCAACAGATTCAACCCAAATATCAAATTCTCGGTTTGTACAATCGCAACCATGACTTGTTATGACTCCCTTAATCTCAGGATCTAAACCTCTTAATGACTGTTCAAGGACATTTTTGGCCCAAACACAATGCGTAGGGGGTACATGCTCATTCACTTTATCATGCTCAATTGATGGATTTCCTAGAAGTCTGTAAGGAGTGAAGCCTGCAGCCATAAAAATTTCTTCAGGAGTAACAACATCAGCGTCGAAATAGGCTAGTTTTGCCATATTTATCCCTGTTAAATCAAATTATTATAATTAAATTATTGTTCTAAATCCTTAAATATTTAAAAAAATATTTATTTAACCCTTGTATTCAATAATTATCAAAGAATAATTTTTTGAAGTTTCATTTCAATGTCTCAACCTACAATTCATAGAACTTTATCAAAAGCGATTTTGAAAGATGAAGTAAGGATTAAATTAAAGATTTGGAATACGTATTTAACTGGGAAACTATCAAAGTTCGATAATTATATGAATTTAATTGTTAAAGACGCCAAAGAAATATATTTTGGACGTGGAGGAAAGCGAAGTAAAGATTTAGGTACTGTTCTTATACGAGGGGCTTCTATAATCTTTATAGGGCAGGATCATGAGAAACTAATTTTTGCTCAAGACGACGAACTTAAATTAATGTATCGAGAAGAAGTGGATGAGGGATAGGAGATAGGAGAGTGTGAATTATGGGAAAAGGAACACCAAGTAAAGGAAAAAAAAATAAAGCATCATCTCATAAAACTTGTCGGCGATGCGGAAGACACTCTTACCATCGCAGAAAGAGATTTTGTGC
>JBHLRA010000143.1:1947-8241 GCA_048883045.1 Candidatus Thorarchaeota archaeon
GCTCTTGCAGCAACTATGTTTGAAGCAATTGAAACTGCAGCGTCAAGTTTAGATTCGAATCAAATTAAGAATCTTACTTTAGAATATGAAAACCATCAAATTATAGTTGTAGAAGTAGATAAAAATACAATATTAGTTTCTTTAATTGATTTAGCTGTAGATCTCGGTTTAATCTTCATTGAGATTGAGGAATTTGTTAAAAATATTAAAAATTTTGTATATGAGTGATCCATTATTTTAACTGAAAAACAAAAAAAAAGATATTCTAGACAAATTATATCTCCTGAAATTGGAGAGAAAGGGCAAGAAATACTTTCAAAAGTTAAGGTTTTACAAATTGGGGCAGGTGGTTTAGGTTCTCCTTTTGCATTATATCTTACAGCTGCGGGAATAAACGAGCTAACTATAATTGATAACGATGTTTTGGATATTTCAAATTTGCAAAGGCAGATTCTTTATAATGAAACACAAGTTGGAGAAGATAAAGTAAAATCTGCAAAAGAGGTACTAATGAAACTTAATTCGGAAGTAAAAATAAACTCTTATAAAGAGTATGTAGATGAAAAATCCATCAAGCAATATCTTAAAGAAAAAAGTTATGATTTCATTGTAGATTGTAGTGACAATTTTAAAACTAAATTTTTGGTTAATAAAATAGCTATTGAGAATAATTTGCGATGTGTAATAGCAGGAATTAAGGATTTTTATGGTCAAATAATAACGATCAACCCAAAAATTACTGCCTGCTATCATTGTATTTTTCCACAAGTAGATACACCTCCAAATGAGGGCCCATTACCAGTAATTGGAGTTACTCCTGGAATTTTGGGAACCTTAGAAGCTTTAGAAGTAATAAAAACTGCTTTAGGACTACCAAACTTAGAAAACAAACTGTTAATGGTTAATCTTATAGATTTAAGGTTCAATATTATAGAAGTAGTTAAAAGTGAAAAGTGTATATGTTCAGAATGAGAAGATAAAGGATTAGCTCATTTTTTAGAAATGACTATATTCACGATTCTTTTCAAAGAAATTTTTAAACTTTTCACCTCTGTCCGCATACTCTCCTGAAGTTTTCTTCCCAATGAATTCTTCTTCTTCCGGGAATTCTTTTAAAAATTTTGCTGGTACACCAGCCCATAACTGTCTTCTAGGTATTTCTTTATTAGTAGTGACAGCACCTGCAGCAATCATAGATCCGTCATTCATTTTAGTGTTATGAAGCACATTGCTACCAATACCAATCAAACATCCATCTCCTATTTCTATTGGCCCATGAATCATCGCGTGATGTCCAATTATGCATTCTGAGCCAATAATAACTGATGTTCCCATTTCCATATGAATAGTAACATTTTCCTGGATGCTTGTATTTTTACCTATCTTTATAGGTCCTGAATCTCCTCTTAAAACAGCCCCAAACCATATATTACTCAATTCTCCTATTGTTACGTCCCCAATGATAATAGCAGTTGGTGCAATATACACAGACTTATGAATTTGTGGTTTTTTTCCAGTTCTTGGACAAGGCATTATAATTGGCATTTTTTATCATTTTATAGTATTATTAAATTTGAAGAATTAAAGTGAAAATAATAACATTTTGATAAGTATTAGATTAGTACTATAAATCACGCTTTAATAAACAAGGACACTATACAGGCATTAGTTCGATGACTAGCATTTTAGCAACAAACGTCGTGGATCAAAATAAATTTAGAGAAATATTTAATATATAACAAGTTTTTTTATTTTTTTTTCTTGATTATTATCTTTTTTTTTAATTTTTTAATAAAAGAACTTATTTTAGTTTGAAATATTTATAAATATTAACGGATATCAAATTATTTCAATTAGATTATGACAACAGAACAATTACAACAAGAAATAATAACCTTAAAAGATAAAAATCACGTCACTATTTTAGCTCATTATTATCAGTCAATAGAAATACAGGAAATTGCTGATTATGTAGGAGATTCACTTGGATTATCTCAAAAGGCCAAAAAGACTAATTCAGAATATATAATATTTGCGGGTGTGGATTTCATGGCTGAAACTGCTTCAATAATTAATCAAGATAAACATGTATTAATTCCGAATTATGAGTCTTGTTGTCCAATGGCAGCGTTTCTTACTCCTGAAATGGTTATTAATTTTAAAAAAGAATATCCTAATCTTCCTGTTGTAGTATATGTTAATTCAACAGCAAATGTTAAGGCAGAATCTGATATTTGTTGCACTTCTTCAAATGCAGTCAAAATAGTTGAAAAAATTAGTAATGAATTTAATACAGAAGCGGTATTATTTGGACCAGATGCAAACTTAGCAGATTTCACAGAACAATTTTCTGGTATTAAATGCTATAAAATGCCAGATAATGGTCATTGTTATGTACATTCACAGATAAAAATTGGCCATATAAAAGAGATTAAACATATATATCCTAATGCAAAACTTCTGGTTCATCCCGAATGTATTAGAGAAGTTAGAGAATCCTCCGACTTTGTAGGATCAACAGCACAAATGTATAATTATGTAAAGAATAATAGTTCTTTCGAAAAAGAATTTATTATAGGAACTGAAATTGGATTAATAGAACGATTGACTCAGGATTTTCCCGAAATGCAATTCTATCCAGTAATGGACAAATTAATATGCCACAATATGAAAAAACATAATCTAGAGCTTGTTAAATATTTATTAGAGAATTTAGATGATAAAAATTTTGAGGTTAAAGTCTCTCCAGAAATTGCCAATCGTGCAATAAAACCTATTGAGAAAATGCTAGATATGTCTTAAATATAATTTAAAAAAATGACATTCCTCATCTTCACTATTTTTTACATTAGCGTATTTGTAGCACTTGGAGCTATATTGACTTTCTTGTATATTAGAAATTATAAAGAAATTCCTATAGATGTTTGGAAGCCAAATGTGGCTTGGTTAAGAGCTTTTATTTACTTTTCTTTCTGTAATATAGTTATTGCTGCCTCCGGTACACTAGAACAACTTATAATTCAACCTCTTTTCACTAGAGATCAAATCACAAATCATTTTTGGTTTTTATATTGTATATTTTGCTTTATTTATGTTTTCTTCGCATATTGGATTCTTTGGTCTCGAATGACCATAACTTTTAACCGTAAATATTATTTAGGTTCAGAGATCCTATTTGGAGTGATATGGGGTTATAGCACGGGTGGGATACTCCTTTCGTTTTACCATTTTTGGAGTTTTATAAATATTCCAAATTGGGTTCATTATCTTCTTAGTTTTGCCTCTATGAGTATATGGCAATATTTTATTCAAGATTATTTCTGGGATATTTATGTTAGCCCAGAACATGACACACCTAGATCTATTATTATCAAAACTTTAGTTTGTCACATACCCATTGTAACAATTAGTCTGGGGTTTCTTACTTTTTGGAATAATTATGCAATTTTTATACTTTTTTTCATATTTGCCTTGATAGCATCATCGATTTTTCAAAAATTCCCTGCTCCTTGGGTTAAGGGAGAATTTCATGCTCCTATGGTAAAACCGGGAATTGGTGGTCTCCCACATGGTTCTGGATATTTGAGTGAGAAAGAAAATCAAAGTAATAAAGAATAAATCTTTATCAAAAGAATGATATTATCTTTTTTTGATATCTCTGGTGATTTAACCATCTTTTAAAATCGTTTGTCACCCTTCCAGACCATATTGCATTTTTTAAAGTCTCTTCATTGAAGTATTATTTTAATTTGTCGTTAGAGTAAGAACATTCAAATTTAGATCTAATTTTGAACCATTTAATATCGCTTCTTGGAGTTGCTTTCCTTCTTTAGATAACAATAATTTCTTAGATTGACTGACTCCCTCTAATAATCTTTCTCGTTCTATGTCCAAAAATCCCATTTCTATTGATTTTTTAAGAATTAAGTTTAAAACTAATATTTGAAATTGTTCTCGTATAGCATCCCATATTAACCCCATTTCTTTAAGTTGACTTGTTACCTCCTCTGCCATAATATCAAGGTCATAAATTGTATCATAAATTCCTTCTTGAAAATTAATTATCTCATCAATTAATTTATCTTTAATAAGCCTAAGAGTTGTCGTACCAAGTAAATCTTCTTCATGAAAAAAGAAATCACTCTTTTCTCGTTTAAGTAGATAAAAACCAAAATCATTTTTAATTAACTTTACTCTTGCTAAATAATCGATTGCTTCTTTAGAAACATTATAGATTTCACTAAATTGCTCCAAATTTAATTTATAACCAACAAATTTTTGAGAACTAGATTCATCAAAATGCCAATACTTTTTTGCGAAAGCACCTTGACCAAGAATGGAGTTGTAAAAGATATAAAATAGTGATAAATAAAGATCTCTATCTTGTTGTAATTCAAAAAAATTATCTCCTATTTTGGAGATTATCCCTACAATATGGATAATAAAAGGATCTTCTACATTTATTTCTTTATAAAAAGCTATTAAATCTTCAAGTTTTTTTACGTTTTCTTTTAATTCATTTACAATAAATACTTCATTCTTTAGCTTTAATGGTTGTTCTCCAAGTTTTTCTATACCTCTCTCTGTTATTACGTAGGTTCTATATTGTTTATTTGTCTGTTTATCTGTTATTAACCGTTGTTCTATGTTTTTATTTTTTCTATGGAGATTAAGATATTTAGAAACAGTTGATCTACTTAAATTTGAATATTTCACTAAATTAGTGAATCTTTGTGGACCTAAATTTCTAAGAATAAATAATATTCTCCTACTATTATCTTCTATGTTACTAGATTTTTTCAGTAGTTCTGTCTTTACTTTCCTAGAAATATTCCAAGTTTCCATACTAATAAAATATTATTATAATTATATAAAATTATACTTTTTTTCTGGACTTAGACTAAAAAAAGTTAAAAAAACAAATATATGTAAATCTGGTATATATATAACAAGATAATTTGTAAAATTATAAAAAGTAAAAAATAATGTTAGAAATTGGTAGGTAGTAAAAATTATTTCAAATAACTGAAGCAAATGACAATAGAAGAGCCAAATATTTTAAAGAAGATTAAAGTTATTGAAGAAAGGTTAGATAGAATTGAAGCCCGAATTTCAAATTTGGAACATAGAATAGGAAAATTTCCTTCTCCACCAATGCCAAAACCAGGTCCTTTTCATCCCCCAGGACCTCCAGATCGACCTGGACCCCCTCCAGAACCTTTTCGATTTTAATAATTCTTCTAAAATTATTTTAAAGCCAAATTAGTATCAACTCATAAATATATAAACCGAAGTTCGGGATATTAAACAATAATCCTTAATTTATCAGTTAGATAATTAATAACTAATTAAATGAAATTAAAAAATTGTAAAAGGGTGTGATTAACAATTACTCAATACCGTTTTAGACTTACGGGAGTTCCTCCAGATCAAGCTATTAAGTTAATAGAACTAGATCCTAATAATTCAATAGCAGAAATTAAAAAAACTGTACAGCGGGAATATAAATTAAATCCAATTTTGGCCATACAATTTATTTTTAAAGGGAAAGTGCTACCAGATCAATTAAAATTCGCAAAGATTGGCATTCATCCCAAAAAAGATGTAATTACGGTTATGGCTACTCAAGCTGGCGGTTAAAATAAGTCTTATATTGTTAATGTATTTATCATGGGGTTATTAAGAGAAAAATCCCGGTTTTTTTTCTCTTTTTTTCTTTTTTTCTAGAAATGTTTAAGTATTATTTCGAGAATTAATTTCCTCTTCAATTTCAGATTCATCTTCGATTTCTTCTGGTTTCTGAATTTCTATATGTTTTGAGCGAAGGAAATCCTCAATTTTTTCATCTTCAATTTTATCGGCTACTATAATATTATCATTTACCAAAAATTCCCTAAAATCAGTTAAAAGAGAGGCTACTTCAACTGGATAGAAACTTTTTCTCATAAGATAACCTTTTCGTTCTAAGGAATGTTCAGAATACCACCAATAGAAGATTATAATTATTACTATGATCAAGAAATTATTAATGAGATTAATTTGATTTTTATCAGCAAAAATCCCAGCGAGCGTTCCAGCACCTGTAATCATAATAATTTGTCCTTCAATGTATAAGATTGTAAAAGCAAACAAGAAAAAGGGCATATTGTTAGAATTGAACAAAAAAGAATCGTATACTTTTTCACCTAAACCCTTAAGAACCATTATTGAAGTAAAAACCAAGAGTAGAATATCAATTAGCCCTGAAACAATATCAAGCTGTTGAGAAGCTTGAGTAACATTTTTTAATGCATT
>JBHLRA010000144.1:0-8119 GCA_048883045.1 Candidatus Thorarchaeota archaeon
GTTTCTAAGATAGAAGAAGAACCAAGAACACCTAAATCGGAATTTATTATAGCTCTTGTCGGTCCATTGTCTAGCTTTTTGATTGGGATGGTATTATTTACAATTTCTTATTTGCCAATTGCCTTACCGGCAATATTATCGATAACTTTTTTTTATTCGGGAATTTCAAATATAGGTTTAGGTATCTTTAATCTGCTACCAGCATTTCCAATAGATGGGGGACGATTATTGAGAGCATTCTTATGGAAACGTCGTAATAATTTATTATCAGCTACTAAATCAGCATCAAAAGTAGGTGTTGGTTTTGGCTATGGTTTGATGATATATGGAATATTTCAATTACTTACATTTGGATTCTTTAATGGCTTTTGGTTAATTTTAATGGGATCTTTTTTAAGGAATACAGCAAGACAATCTTACAATCAGACTTTGAATGAAGTACGTCTATCAAATATAAGTGTTAAAGAACTTTTAAGCTACCCTATTCAAATACCATTTGATATGAATATAACAGATGCAATTAGAGACTATTTTTTAATATATAAGAGAGATTACTTCCCTGTTGTTCAAGACGGAAATATTGTAGGAATTATTCATTTAGTAGATATTAGAGAAATACCAATACTCCAAAGGTCAAGTCAAATTGTGGGATATGTCATGAGAAAATTATCTGAATTTCCACATATTTATGATGATATGACAGGCAAAGAAGCAATGAAAAAAATACAAAATCTAAGTGGGCAACCACATATCTTAATTGTTCAGAAAAAAGATAACAATGAATTATTAGGTTTTATTGGGAAAGAGGAGATAGCTTCTAGTTTAAAATATTGGGTATTACATACACAAGATTATAACTAAAACTAACAACCTATTATATTGGATTTTTTTCTTTTTTTTTTAAATTTCAAGTAAATAAGCTTATTTAATATAAAAATTAAGCTCTTCAACGCATACATCCTTTTCATCATTGCTCTCGATAAAATTTATTTCTATCTTCTTTATATTATCCCCCAATAATTTTTGGAAAGCTGTTTCAAAATATCCCTTATTAATTCTACAAAAAGCTTTTCCATAATCTAATTTTTCGCGATGACTTATTGGTTTACGTAAAAAACAGTGATTTTCAATAACAATTCTGTATCTATCTTCAAATTGTTCAACGTCTCGCACTTGTATTGAATAAAATTCTTTTAACTCATCCATTAGAATTACTAATGCTTCCACTATTTCAAATTTTTCTTTTCCATATTCTTTTTTTATTCTTTCTGCTATAATCCTTCCAGGACGGACTCCCGTCTGATATAGAATCGACAATAAGCTATTACGACCGAAGACATCATATACTTGATAAACTAAAGACTCAGTTATTATTTCGAATCCCTTTATGGATTTGATATTTTCGGTTGGATTAAATAATCTTTCATTTAATTCTTTCTTATATTGCTCCAATATTTGATGACCCTAATTTCTAAAATTGAATATGAAATAAGTTATACTCTAGTAAATATTAGCATTTGATTTGCTTAAATAGTTACTTCAAAAAATAAAAATTTGGTATATTGTACATAACTTTATAGAATTAAAATGAAAAAAGTAAGAGATTTTCCATATTTAATGGCTAAACCTGTTGCTTTGATAGGATTAATAGTTGATGCTAATCCAAATTTCTTTACTGTTGCTGATCTATACACTACAGCTTACAAAAGATTTGGAATTAGTAGTGAAAAAACTCATTATTCCAATAAAGGAATTATTGAAAATGAAACTTTTAGTGTCAATATTCCTGCAAAATTTTTTTTATTGTCTTTTCAACATTTTCATCAATTATTCTAAGAACTTCCATATAATTATCAGTTGAAGTATAATATGGATCAATAATATCAACGTCATGCATTTCACCGTTAAACTCTTTTAACGTGAAAGTTTTATTTTCTATATTTTTTATATCCTTGAAATTTTGTATTATTTCTCTTGAATGTTGGCTTTCCATGGTAAGTATTAAATCTTGTTTTTCTAATAAATTTCGATTAATAATTTTTGGTTTAAAATTAGAATGTTTAATTCCCTTTGAATCTAAGTACCTGCGAGATTCTGGTTGCATATAACTGAAAGCATTGAAAAACCCACAAGAATCAAAATCTAAATCTAACTGAAATTTTTCAGCATAAAATCGAGCTAGATGTTCTGCTACTGGAGATCTTGCAGTATTTCCTAAACATACAAAGAGAATTCGCTTTATATTCTTCATAATAAATCAAATATAAGTAGAATTCTATATCAAATAAAATTTATTAGAGGTTATTGAGATAAATATTAAATAAAAAGCAAGCATAACGTATAATACTGAAATCAATGCAATTTTGTTTAAATGAAAAGAAATACCATAAAAAACTGGTTTATTAAAGTATTCACAAGGGATATCAATGTACCACGAGTCACATTAGCTTATCTATTTTTTACTTTACTAGCTATTATGTTTGTAGCTGGTGCTTTTCTATTTAAGTATACCATGGAATCTGGTTTGATTCTCGGTGAAAAGGTTGGCATAGAAATTTATGTATTTTTATTAATTCTTGCTTTAAGTTTTATCATTTCTGGACTAATTGTTGATAAAGTAAGAAATAGAACAAAATATTTTAACATCGTACTTTTTATTTGTGTCATTGGACTATTCATAACTGTTATTCCAGATTTAATTATTTATTATCTTGGATTATTACTTATACTCTTAACAATTCCTCAATTACTTATCATATGGTTTACGATCCTAGTCCATGAAACTAATATTTTAAATCGGGGTAGAATAACCACTTATTTAATGATTGGAGGTTTTTCACTAGGATTTTCATCTGTAATTTTTATTATTTTTGACTTTTTATATATCCTTTTCGGATTTTTAGAATTAAGTATATTTTTTATCATTTTTTGGTATTCTCGGACGTATAAATACATAGAAACTAGTAAACGTTTAGAATCTGATAAGAAATATTCAAAAATAATTTTTGAAAAACATTTTTTTAGGTATTCTTCAAGTTTTATTGTTTTAAGTTTTATTTTAGGAAATTTATTAGCGGGATATGGTTTTGAAGTAGAGTTTTTTGTATTCGCTTTAGCGTCATTTTTATATCTTATCGCTGCGGGTTGGTGTTTGGATAATATAGGTCGAAAAACATCAATAGTACTAGGAATAGTAGTTCTCTCCTTTTTTCTTATTTCATCTGGTGCATTTAAGGACAGGTCCCTTATTTTTTTTTTGCCAAGAAAAATCCTACTCTCAATTCATTATGGTTTTTCTATCTTACCACTTCTACTTGCTATTTTTACAATATCAGGAGATTTTTCAACAGAAAGAGGAAATTTAAAATATAGAGGACGGATAAATGGACTTTTTATCTCAATTATGTTATTTGGAGCAATTTTTGGATATATCTTCAACATATTTATAACTGATTTGTATTTAAGATTTCCTGTGCTAGAAGATTTTATACCAAATCTCCCAGATTATCTAAATGCATTCATTTTGGTTATGCTATTTGCCTGGATGATGGCAATGAAAGAATTTTTAGTTTCAAAAGATAAAAAATGGGCTGATTCTTTAAAAAATATCTTTGTATTCAATAAAAGCGGAGTTTGTCTATTTAATTATAGTTTCGAAGCTAAGGACTTAGTAAAAGAAAATGCAGAAGATGCAGATTTCGATGAAGATCTTATCTCAGGAGCATTATCAGGAGTAATTACAATTATATCCGAAATAACTCATACTAAAAGACAGCTAAGACAAATTCAAAAGGAAGAAGCTACGCTAATATTTACCTATGGAAAATATCACATTGTAACATTGATTGCTTCAATGGATTTACCTGTTTTATTTAAAAAGATTGATGAATTTTCGAGAGAATTTGAACAAAAATTTACAAAAGAGCTAAAGAATTTCCAAGGTAATATTCAACGCTTCGAACAAGCAAGATTCCTAATAATGAAATATTTTAGTCAAAAGTATAGTGATTTTTTAAAACAATAAGTATGAATAATTCAGAGTTTATGAGATAAGACTAAACTAAATCAAATTTATTACTCCAATTTATTAATATCAATAATTTTTTCAATAACTTTTGATATTGCATTCTCAATTCTTTCTAAGATCCGGTTATATTCCTCTTGCGGTAAATAAAAAGGATCTTTAATCTCTAAATTACCCTTTTCTCCAGCGTATTCTAATAATAAGAAAATTTTTTTGTCCAATCCTTTGAAATTTTTAAATTTTCTTTTCAGTTTGTTTATATGATGTTTTTGTTCGAATCCCAAAATCAAATCTTGATTCTCTAATAATTGTAAATCAATTTTTTTTGTTTTAAAATCACCAATATCAATTCCTTTTGACTTTAAATAGTTGATTGTTCCAGGTTGAGCAGTTTCATAATAATGATAGATTCCAGCAGAATCAAATTCTACTTCTTTTAGTTCTTCTTTAAATCTAGTTCTTTTCAACGACTTAGCATATGCTTCAGCGAAAGGACTTCGACATGTATTTCCCGCACAGAAAAAAAGTACACGTTTTATCATTAGCACGTTTTAAATCTCCGATGGCTTAATTTAAATAAAAATTTTCATTTCAAAAAAGAGTTTTGATACATTGGTATAGATTTTGCAAATATTGCAAAAGTTTACAATAAGCATGGAGAATATAGGAAAGCATTACAAAACTATGAAGAAAGTTTAAAAATATTTAATCAGCTGGAACAAAAGGAATACGTTGATGTTATAGAGAATAATATTAATGAAATTAATAGGAAATTAGAAAAATAACTCCTCGAAAAATTTTTCCCTTATTTTTATTGTAATAAAATTTTAATTTAATTAATTGTATTTTAAAATAAATTCTAAGTATTTTACAGAAAAATTAGATTAGTTCAATTGAAGATTAAAACCGATTTTTTAATTATTGGAAGTGGAATATCTGGACTTTCTTTAGCGTTGAAACTTTCTGAACTAGTACCAGAAAAAAAAATATTATTAATAACAAAAGAGAGTCTACACGAAAGTAGTACTTTCCATTCTCAAGGAGGTATTGCTTGTGTGTGGGATGAGACTGACAGTTTTGAAAAGCATATCCAAGATACATTAATAGCGGGAGATGGTTTGTGTGATGGAGAGGTTGTAAAAGTAATTATTACTCAAGCTCCAAACAGAATACAGGAATTAATCGATTTGGGTGTAGAATTTACACGCAATAGTGAAGGAGAGTATGATCTAGGGCAAGAAGGAGGGCACTCTCAAAGAAGAGTCCTTCATGTAAATGATCAAACAGGACAAACTGTTGAACAAACACTTATCGATAATATTAAAAAATTTAGTAATATTGAAATAAAAGAATACTGGTGTGCTGTCAACTTATATGCTGAGAATTTCAAATGTTATGGTGCCTATGCTTTAGACCAAGAACATGGTGAAATTCATAATATTGCAGCAAAAGCGACAATTTTGGCAACTGGAGGTGCAGGAAAGATATATCTGTATACGACTAATCCCGATATTGCTTCAGGGGATGGAATTGCAATGGCTTATCGTGCAGGATGTTCAATTTCAAATATGGAATTTTATCAATTTCATCCTACTTGTCTTTACCATCCATTCGCGAAAAATTTTTTAATTACAGAAGCAATGCGTGGGGAAGGGGCAATTTTAAAAGATATTGGGGGTGGTGAATTTATGGAAAAGTATCATCCTATGAAAGAGTTAGCACCTAGGGATATTGTTTCAAGGGCAATTGATGCAGAATTGAAAAAATCAGGAGATGATCATGTATTATTAGATATTGCATCATATAAAAATTCTAGATTCATTACTAATCATTTCCCTGGAATATATGAAGAATGCTTAAAATATAACATTGATATCACTAAAGATCCCATTCCTGTGGTTCCTGCCGCTCATTATTGCTGTGGAGGTGTCATGGTGGGGATTGATGGGTCTACAGAAGTTAAAAACTTATATGTTATTGGTGAATCTTCTTGTACAGGTTTACATGGAGCTAATAGGTTAGCAAGTAATTCATTATTAGAGGGATTAGTCAATGCCCATCAATGCAGCATTACACTTAAGAATAGAATTTCTGGTTTAAAAATAAGAGAATTTCCCGACTGGGAACCTGGGAATGCAGTCCCCTCTACAGAAGCAGTTGTAATTTCACAGAACTGGGATGAAATTAGAAGATTCATGTGGAATTATGTAGGTATTGTTCGCACTGATTTGCGTTTGCAAAGAGCAAAGAAAAGAATTAACTTATTATTAGATGAGATTAACCAGTATTATTGGGATTTTAAAATAGAAAAAAATCTAGTAGAATTAAGGAATCTGGCAACTGTCGCAAAGATTATAATTGTCAGTGCCATTTCACGTAAAGAAAGTCGAGGAATCCATTTCAATTTAGATTATCCAAAGAAATCTGAAATGATTCGACCAACCGTTTTAAAAAAACCATGGTAATTCATATTTATTATTAAGAAAATGACAATTTATAGTCCCTTTAGAAAAAAAATTGAACCACACCCAAAAGATCAACAATATCGGGTAATTATTTCATTTGAAACTCTCTCAAATCGAGAAAATTTCATAGAAAAAAATAATCACTTAAGCATTTTGAGTAAGTTTGACTTTATTCCTTCTATTAGCGTAAATTTAGAGAAAGAAACAATATTTCAATATGAAAACAAGAAAATGATTAAACGAATTGAAGAAGATCAAATACTTCATCTCTCAATGTTGGATGTTTTAGAGCTTCTAGATTTAGATGAATATCAAAATTCTCATATTGTCTACGATGGTAATAAAATCAATATTGGAATTATTGATAACGGAATTAATACAAAATTTCCATCCATCTCTAATGCAAAGGATGATTCAGATAAATATAAAAAAAGAAATGAACATTTTGTATCAGAAAATGAGATTACACACGGAACTATAATGGCAAGTATTATAAAGAATCAATTCAGAAATCGCGAAGATAATATTATTGGAATCGCTCCAAAAGCTAATCTTATTGATTTAAAGCTTACTGCATCTAATGATGAGTATTACTTCTCTGATGTTTTACAAATATTTGATAAAATTAATGAAAATCAAATTGACATAGATATTCTTTTAATATCTCTAACAACGCAAGAATCGTCTGATGGAAAAGACATTCTATCTATTGCCTGTAATCTCTATTCTGAAAAGGGTCCAATAATAGTTTGCCCTGCTGGTAATTTTGGTCCTGAAGCTTATACTATAGGGAGTCCCGGAGCAGCAGAAAGGGTTATAACCATTGGTGCTCTTACAAAAGAATTTACAATACCTAACTTTAGTGGAAGAGGTCCAACATTAGATAATAGAATAAAACCTGATCTATGTTTACTTAGTTCAGACATTACTGTCCCATTATCGAATAATGTACAGGTTAAAGTGACAGGTACTAGTGTTGCTGCCTCTATCGGAGCAGGGATTATCGCATTAATTAAACAATCAGATCCTCAACTCTCATATAATACTGTTCTAGAATTGATGAAGAAATCAGGAATTGATTTGAGTCTTAACCCAAATTCTCAAGGATTAGGAACTATAAAAATAAGTGATATTTTTAAGAAATTGGATTTATTTCATGAAGAACTTATCCCGTATAATTATTTAATGATGAGATCTCTTAAATTAGCTATAGAATTTTTTTCTCTATTTCTTATAGTGTTTTACTTATTCTACTTTTTTAGATTAATACTGTTATAATAGAAAAAAAAGTGAAGAAATATTTATCCTGTATTCCATATTGCTGTACCTTTAATATTAACTGAAATTCCACGTATAAAGCAATTTAAAATTAATAGATTCTCTTTAATAATAGGTGCGTTACTTCCAGATATTATTGATAAACCATTATTTCTTTTGAATTTAGCAGATGGAAGACTTTTATCTCACAACTTACTCTTTGTAATTGTAAGTTTTTTAATAGTCCATCTTTTTACTAAAGGAAATAAATACGTTTCTCTCCCCTTTTTAATTGGGATCAGTTCCCATATAATATTGGATCTTCCATTTGTACCTCTATTTTATCCATTTATTTCTTATAATTTTTATTACA
>JBHLRA010000145.1:0-7987 GCA_048883045.1 Candidatus Thorarchaeota archaeon
CTTGACTTAATGAAGCATCCATATTTGCTATATCCTCCTTGATTCTTTTCATTTCTCTAATTTTAAAAATTGATCTGAAAATTCCACCTATAATAAATAACGCAATAATTATCATTAAATCAAGTATAGTATTAGTGGATTCTAACGCTATTGAAGCGCCTCCATACCAATTAATCACCAGGAAGGTTATTAATAATATAATTAAGAGGATTCTTACTGAAAATTTTGGTAAGTACAAAGGTTTTTTCTCTTTTTTCACACTTATTTGTACTAATTCAGGATTCTTAATCTCATTAATTATTTCTCGTAATTCTTCGCGTTGACTTCTTCTTGCTTCAAAATAAAATGCAACAGCAATAAATATGACATTAACAACTAAACCTGGAACATTCTCACCAGATATGATATACCCAAAAGGAAATGTTACCAGCATAAGAGTAACCAAAGCTCTGACAGTCCCCCGTGGCATACTTAAAGGTTCTCCTTCTACTTTTCCATTTTCACTAAACCTAAAAATTATGCACCATATTAACAAAATTCCACCAATAATAAAACTAATTATAAACTCATTCATTAGAAACTCACTTCTGTATGTTTTTCTAAATTTTATAGAAAAGGATAAAAATATATTATGATTATTTTTGATTTAATATTTTTAAGCCTTTGGTTGTTCTTTTTTATAATCTCTATAGCAATATATATATAAAATATCAATTAAATTGATAAAAATTCAAGATTTTTAATTATTTTTTTTAGAGTTGAGAATATCTGCTCGTTCCGAAAGAATAAGGTTTATTTTTTCTCTATCTTTAGGAAACCATTTCATTGCAACGATCCATAGTATTGCACCAGGGACTATACAGAAACAGACTATTAAAACAGTTAACTGATAATTCGTACTCGTTAAAACTAATAAAAAACCACATAATAAGGGGCCGATACCTCTTCCAAATTGTTCTAGAAATTGGTTCCAAGAAACTATTTGACCTTGTGCTTCCGGTAGGTTGATTTGTTGTATTACCGGACTTTGATTCACAATATATAGCGAAAAGATGCTTCTTGAAGTAAAAAATAAGGTCCCCATCAACCACATTGTAGGTATTGTCATAATATAGGCTATATTTCTACCCTGTTCTGGGCTTAATGGAACCCATGGAACGAAAAAGAAAAGAGCAAAGGTGATTAAACCTCCAATTATCGCGAGGACGATAATTGGCAATCTTCTAACCTGATCTTTCATAGCAATTTTATCGCTGACTCTTGATAAATAAATTTGTCCAACTAATCCACCTGTTAAGCCAAAAACTGCCATAAAGACACCTATTGAAAAGGGTGCTAAATTATAGGGAGGATTTTGAACATAATTTAAAATTAAGAAATTTAGGCTACTCATAAGTATACAAGTAAATATTCCCTCGATAAGCGCAACAATGTTGGTTTTGCTAAGCATAGTCCTTCGCATCATTTTAATGTCAATTTGGAAATCATATTCAATATTGTCATCTTTAAGGACATGATACAATTCTTCCTGCTGAGCGCCTCTTTTTGGTTCTTCATTATGAAGAGCAAAAATAAAGCCCCCAATAAGAATGAATAGTCCAATACCCCAAAAAAAGATCCTCCAAAGACCCACTTGAACTAAGAATGTTGCTATTAACCAACCTACTATATTCGTTGTATTAAGTACAATTTGATAGATACCAAAAAATCTAGAACGATAATCTCGAGGAACTACATCATTAGATAATGAATTTATGGCTGGCCATGAACCTCCCGCAAAAAAACCAAAAATCATTATTAAAATTAAGAAGTAAAGCCATGTTTCGAATCCACCTCCTTTAACCGCAAACCCTAAAATTAACATAGAAAATCCTCTGAATAGAGATATAACTATAATTATTTTCTTTCGAGAGTATTTATCAATCAATCTACCGAAAAACAACCCAGCAATGGAACCACTCCAAGATAAGGTTGTATATAAAAACCCCATTTCCAATGCATGAATATCTGCAGGATCATTTGGCCAAATAATCTGGGCAAGAGGAACTACAAGAACAATCATAGCACCATATGCTACGCTCTGAAATCCATTTAATATGTAAAGAGGCCAAAAGATTCTATTGAATGATCTATCTGGATTATTATTTATCCCCTTAGCCATTTTCCTCAGTTTGAATTAAAATATTCTAAAGATGGTGAATAAAATGAGGTACAAAATTTTAATTTAATGAGATAAGGTTTATCTTTTGTTTTGACACGTAATTAAAAGGAAACCCAAAGAAGTTTTATAAATTAATAAAAAAAAAGGATTAATGGTTATGATTATGGTTATGATCATGCCCACAACCACAAGCATGAGGAGGATCAGGTTCACAACCTGTTTCAAGTATTTTAATTCTAAAATTTAGAACTTTACCTGCCATTGGATGATTTAAATCAAGGGTAACTATATCTTCCACAACTTCTTTAATAGTTGCAGGAACCGGTTGACCCTGTGGACCCATTAATAATATCATTAAACCTGGTTTTGGTTCTTGTTCCGGAGGAAATTGATCTATTGAAATAGATTGAGTCATGTCCTCCTTATATTCACCATATGCCTCTGAAGGATTCAATCTGATATTATATTCATCTCCCACGGATTTACCTATTACAGAGTTATCGAAACCCGGTATAAGTTGACCGGCTCCTACTTCAAACTTTAAAGGTATACCTCCATTTAGTTGAGTGCTGTCAAATACTTTGCCGTCATCAAAAGTACCAACATACTCTACTTTTATTATATCTCCGTCTTTAATTGCCATGTTTTTTCTCAAATAATTCAATGATTGATAAATTAGTGATGGATGTTTTATTACTGAATCGATTATAATTTAATTATATTAATTTCAAAAAGCAAGTTTAAAGATTTTAAGTTTTAAAATATTTCTTAATGAATTCTAAACGTGCAAATTCGGGATTACTTCTATTTCTAAAAATAAAATCTTCATAATTCTTATAAAGAACAAGCATATCATCATACAATTCTAAATATTCATTCTCAGGTTCAATCACAAGAGATTTTTGTAGATTTAAGAATTTATCAATTATTTCATTCCAACTAATTGTCTCATTTTTAGAATCATAATATGACTTAACTGCCCTAAATGCTGCACCTAAAGCAGCTGAGTCTGTGATTTCGGATTTTTGGACTTTAGTGTTGAATATATTTGCTAATATTTGAAGAATATCTTTGTTTGCAGAAGCACCTCCAGTAGCATATATTTCTTTAGGTTTTTCTTCAAGCCATTCTGAATGTAGCTTCATAGATAAAAATTGAGCTTCAATTATACCTCTTACATTTCCTTCCATATCTTTATCATCAAAACCAAACCGATAAACTTTAGGTTCTAATACTTGTGGCACAATCTCAGGTATAAAGTATGGTAACATAATTTTTCCGTTATTACCTGGAGGAGTTTTATTTAATATTTCTGAAAATTCATTCCAGTTGAGCCCAAATTTGTTTTTTATTTCTTCTCGAGCCAAAGAACCATTTTTATAACAAATTAAACTCATATAATCGCCAGTTGGTGCCCCGAATACGTGTCCTTCTCCGTTAAAGTCAAGAGATAGATCTTTTAGATATCCAAAAAAGGTATCACTAGTTCCTAAACTAATTGCTACTTTCCCTTTTTCGATTACACCTACTCCAATTAGACTATTTGGATTATCTCCAGACCATGCAATTAGATTGGTATCCTTATTAAACCCGAATTTTGAAACAAAATAATCTGATATGTTTCCAATCATGGTTTGAGATTCTGTAAGTTTTGGTAATTTTTCCTTTAAATTTGGAGCTGTCGCTTCTAATGCCTTGTCAGACCATTGTTTTTTTTTGATGTCCATTAGATTCATACCTGCCCCATCTCCATGATCAATAGGAGCATTTTTTCCTATTAGAACAGAAGCCATAAATGAACTTACTAAATGAATAACTGAGGTATTATTATATCCTTCTAAGTTCTCTTGAAAAAATTTTCTTATTTGAGGCCCTGAAAATCTTTCAAAAGTGTTTGAACCTAATAATTCAATAGTAGAAGTTAATCCCCCTAGAGTATTGCGTATTTCATTACATTGTCTCGTTGTGCTTGAATCCATCCATATAGGACTTGTATGACGAGAAAATGTAGGTTTTATTTGAGATATTAGAGATTGATCCAATTGTAAGTTTTTTAGATTTCTTTCAAAATTATTATTCAAATATACTGTTCCATGTTGTTGTGCAGATCCTGATATTGCCCTAATTTCATTAATAGGCATTTTCTCATTATTAAATTTGTTAAATAGTAATTCTAAAGCTTCTATCCACATAAGAGGATAAGAATGGATTACTTTATTATCATTCAAAATAATAACGCCATTTTTTGTTTGATAATGTGGCAATTCTTCATCAAAATTGAGACTTTTGTGATATATTACTTTGCCTAAATGAAAATCAATAATAATACCAGTAAGGCTCTGAGTTGAACAATCCAAACCGAGAAAAAGTTCTTTCATTATTAATTCCTTTCATAACATTGTTTAAAATATTTACGGGATCTTTCAAGAAATGATTCAGATATTCTTCTTCTCTGAAATAGATCGAATTTCTTGGCTTCTACTAAAAAATAATTATTTCTAAATCAAGAAAAAATCAGTTGACAATGTAATTTTTCTGAATAAAAAAAAATAAAAAAACAAATTTATTTTATTTCATTTCTATCCACTATTTTAAGTTCTAAAACTATTTGACCCCAACCACCACATTTCAATCCCACGTCAAAACAACTTGTTCGATTGAAAAGCATTTCATTAGGATCTGCCCCAACATAAAATAGCTCATTTGCTGAATGGATAAATTTATCCAATTCAGAAATTGCATAGATGCAAATCTTTTTAGGACATAACTTTGTGAGTAAATTTCCCGCTCCATCAAAATAAAACTTATCTCCTACTTTATGTTGGCTATTGCATCCATGAGATTCTACAACCTCAGCAATAATGGTCTTCCCTAATAATGGTAGTGATTTTGATAGAACCTTAATATTTCTAGGACTATCAAGAAATATGTTTAGTTCATCATCATTGTATTCAAGATGCTCTTTAATATTTTCTTTCATTTCTTCACTAATTTTCAAGTAATTCACCTATTCCTATTCTTTAAAATAAAAAGTATAATCTCTAACACATTCACCTTTATCATACATTAAACATCCATTTAATGCCGGAGATACATTATAGTCGATATTTAAAGCTTCAAACCAACCTTCAACTCTGGAATAAATAGCGCACTGATAATTTTCAATTACACCCATTCGAGTAATACCATCATATGCCCAGCATTTACTCATTTCGCAATGGATCTTATTTTTTTCTGGAAAATTATAGGTGAAATCCATAAAATCAGCTTTAAACACTTTCATTGCCTTATTCATGATATTTTGGAGATCAGCAAATTTTTCAATTTTTTCAATTTCAAATAATTCTTGAATTCTTTTGATTTCAATTTTTGACATGGATTTTACAGCCGCTTTATTAATTTTGTTCGTTTTCTCTATTCCACATTCCTTTAGGCAATGAAAAAACCACATACCATCATGTGTCATCCAGCACTTAATTAAAAGCTCCTTTAAATCATGATTTTGAATCAAATTTATAATTCACCTAATTTTTATTAGTTTGAGCTATTTTTGCTTTTGCATTCATAATTTCTATATAAGTTGTTTTTGTATTTACAGGTGGTATTGTCTCTTTCATATTTCTTAATAGTCTTATTGCACTTTCAGGACAAGTAGAAACACATAGCCCACATCCAATACACCTATCAAGGTCAACCTCGCTTGTTCCATTCATCATGGAAATTGCGTCCATATTACATCGTCCTTCACATACTCCACATCCACTACATAATTCACTTTCGATAAAAGCATGAAAATTTGAGGCAAATAGTCTAGCGGGATTATTAAACCGTTTTTGATTTGTTAATACTTCACAACAACAGCCACAACAATTGCATATTACAAATGGTCTTTGAGAATTAGAGGGTTGTGGAACTAATCCAGCTTCTTCAAAATCTTCTATTAATTTATAAGCTTTTTCTTTTGATATGAATTCTGCATCTCCCTTCTCATGGAACATCTTAGCTGCTGAACCAAAAGTCATACAAGTTTTTCTAAGTTTTGTTTTTTTACATGGATCATCAATCATATCATGTGCTTTGCGACAGATACAATCCATAATACCAATTTCATTTGCCATATTTATTATTTCTCGAATTTTATCATAGGATGAAATATCTAAATTAATGGGAACAGATTCTTCTATAGGTATCGTACGAAGTTGGGGGATTCCTGGAACGTTATATTCTTTTTCGAAGTATGCTTCTTCAAAATATTGGAAAACATTTTTAACCAATTCAGGAGTAAGACGTCCTAATTGGAATTCATAGATCCCAGGTACAAACGGAGCTAGCAAAAATAACTTTTCACCATTATTTACTGCTCTTATTATTGTACCTTTTTCATACATCTTTTCTAATTTTGTATCTAATTCTTCCAAAGTCAAATGGTTATTCCTTATCTTCTGATGAATTTTCTTAAGTTTTTGAGGATTGAAGTTCAGTTTCGTCGCGAATTGAGCTTCTTCTTTAGTAAATAATTGTTGTAATAAATCTAATTCAACTCCAGAATGTGTTTTTGGGAGCCCTACGGGCATTTTATTAAAATGATCCAATAAATCATAATAAACTCTTTCGATTTCACTCATTTAGGATTCACCATTTTGTGATTGATAAAAATAATCTCTTTATAATGGTTTATCGATCAAAAAAAACTAGATTTAAGTTGTAATTAGTATTGATGCATATTGATGTCTAATTACTTGATAGAAGATTTAAAATTATTTTTGAATGATTCAAATCTTTCTACTTATGAAATAAATGCTTATATAGTGCTTTTAACATCCTCCAACTTAAATCCTCCTTCTGCTAGACAAATTTCTTCACAATCTGGAGTTCCAAGTGGTAGAATTTATGAAATATTAGAAGATTTAAAGATTAAAGGATTAATTGAAATCATTGAATCACGTCCTAAAAAATTTAAGGCATATTCATTGAATAAGGGTCTAGACAATTTAATAAGATATCAATCCGCTCAAAGTAAAAGAAGAATTGATTATTTGCATAATAAAGCAAAACTGCTTGAATCTGAATTGTATAAATCGGATGTGCTAATTCATAAGGAACCATCAAAGATATTTTGGTCTACAACATATGGAACAAAATCAATTCTCTCCTTATATGTTAAACATATTAGTGAAGCGAAACATGAGATAATATTCAATGAATTCATAAATAAAAACACTGTAAAAATTTTACCTTTTGGAAAAATTATTTATGAACCTTTACGAAAGGCTATCGCACGAGGAGTAAATGTAAAAGATCTATGGTCTTTTGAATATGATGAACGTCCGCTCTCTAAAGAAGAAAAAGATCAAAACATTAATATCTTTAAAGAAATAATCAAAATTCAGGAGGAACTTAATGATTTATCTCCAAAATTGCCGGGATTTAGAATGAAATACACGTTTCATAGAACGCCAACCTATTTTGATATTATCGATAAAAAAAGAATTATTTTTAAGCTACAAAATCCATTAAAACCTTATCAAATCTTTGCATGTATGAATGTTGTCGATCCTGGTTTAGCTGAAGAATTGAGGAATAAATTTCTAAGTATGTGGACATTTGAGGCAGTAGAAATAAAAGAATAAATAATTTTATTTACAAAATTTAAAAGAGTTAGAATAATAAAAAAAAAGTAAATAATTAGAATTATAAATCAATTTTCGATTTAATCATATCTTTTATAAGTAAACACTAGCCAGAAAAATCCTAATACTCCAATTATAAAAGCAATTAAGATGATGTAGTTGATCCAATTTGTCCACCATTCAGTACCGCCCCATG
>JBHLRA010000146.1:0-7985 GCA_048883045.1 Candidatus Thorarchaeota archaeon
ATTAAACATTATATTCATATAGTTATCCCTCTAAAATTTTCAAGGTATCTAGTGTTAATTTTTTTTGTTTGATTAAATCTTCCTTGGTAAATGAGAAAAAAGCTTCAATCGAATTTTTTAATGGTTCTTGATATGCACTACAGGGATAACTTAAGTTTCCTGAATAAATAGGAAAACTAATATTAGCTGAATCCTCATATTGGAGAAATCTTTTATAATCGTCCCAAACAATAAAATAATTATCAAATTCAAAAATACATTCTCTTACTTTTTTTCTATAATGCCAACTCGCATTAATACTAGCTATAAAATCATTGAATTCTATTAATCCTAATGTACTATCGTCTTGTTGACCGTTTTTATTCCGTTTATAATCTGTCCATCTAATATTTATAGGCTCTTTCGAAAAGAGATATTGGATAATTGAAATATCATGAGAAGCTAAATCCCAACGAGCATTTACATCAAATCTTTCAGGACCTAAATTTAATCTATTCAAAGAAACACTTCTAATATTTCCTAATTTACCACTTTCATAATCTCTTTTAATTGTTTCAATGTGAGAATTAAACGTAAAAATCCAATTTGTGAATAAAATCGTATTATTTTCAGATGCAATTTTATATAATTCTTCTGCTTCTGAAGTTGATGTTGTAAGAGGTTTTTCGCAGAAAACTCTTACTCTTTTTTCTAAAAAGTATTTGCAAATATCATAATGAGTACTAGTTGGAGTCGTAATAAATACAACATCACAATTTAATTTTTTATAATCCTTTAAGGTTTCATAATCTTGATATTTACTTTTTTCTGGAAATGAAATATCACAAACAACTATATTGTTTTTTCCCATATTTTCTAAATTCCTAAGAATAATTTTCCCCCAATATCCAATTCCAACAATACCTATTTTCATTTTAATCTTAATCCTCTATTTTTCTTATAATTCTTGCTGGATTTCCGGCGATAACACAATTTGCAGGAAAATCCTTAGTTACAACTGCTCCCGCCCCAATAATCGAATTATCTCCAATATTAACAGGTAATAATGTAACATTTGAACCAATACGTACATCATTACCTATAATTGTTTCTTTCCTTATCCAATTTTCAAAATTTGGGGAATCTACAAAAATATCATTAGTGAACATTACGCCATGACTGATAAAGCAGTGTTTTCCAATAGTTACTCCGTCACATATAAAAGAATGACTTTGAACTCTAGAATTATTGCCAATAAATACATTTTTCTGAATCTCAACAAAAGGACCGATAAAACAGTCATTGCCTATTGTACAGCCATATAAATTTACAGGTTCAATAATTTTTACATTTTCCCCAATTTGGCAATTCTTTATTGGCAAATTTGACCCTAATTTTACTTTTTTTCGTTATTATTTTTATTCTACAACTGTTTATGTAATAAATTAAAAGTATATTTTGAAGTTTACCTCACATTAAATTAAAATCTTTTAGGATATCAATTTTAATTTGATTAATTCGATGAAATTCTTTAAAATCGACCGAAGGATATAAAAAGGATGTCTAGCAATTTCTCTTTCAATATGGTTTACAGGGATTTCACTATATTTTATTCCCATCCTTTTAATCAGATTAACTAGCTCGATTTCTATAAAAGTACCTTTAGATATTGTTTTTTTAACCATTTCTTTACCAATTTCGGTTCTAAATGCTTTTAAGCAATCTACATCATTATAGTGTGTATTAAAGATAATATTCACTAATATTGTATGAATTTTAGAAATTAAAACCCGTATAAAAGGCCTTTCGACTTTACTTTCTGGATGATATCGAACTCCAAGGACGATGGGATATTTGTTAACAAGATTATAAGCACGTTTGATAAAATCTAAGCTAAAAGCAAGATCCACGGGATAAAGAGTAACTAGGTCATATTTTGCTTGAAGTATACCATAACGATATGCTTCTCCATAAGAAGGATTTGGTAAAAAAAAAGATTTTATATTTGTATATTCACCTTCCAATTCTTTTGCAATTTGAGCCGTATTATCAGTACTCCCATTTTCTATTATTAAAATCTCAAAATTATTTAAAACTAAATCTGTTAAATATTTATAAATAACAGTTAAATTAGTACGTAGATTTCTTTCTTCATTGTAAGCAGGAACAACGACACTAATGTTCTGGATTTTAGACATGTCCTCTTAATAAAAATTACTCTCTCATTAGTTCTAATTCTTTTAGTTTGAAATTATAGTGAAAAATTGAATAACCTCCAAAAAATAATACATAAGCACTTCTGAATAAATGATCTATAAAAAATAAAGGTAAAATCTCATATTGAAAGTCTAAGAATGGATAAAAGAAATATAGAAAGAATGCCCCAATGTTTTCAGAAATAACCCATCCTCCTGGTGTTATAGGGAATGCCTTACTAAAAAATGATAATAATTTTGCTAAAACTAATATGACAATATTCAACTGATATCCTGCGACATAAAAAAAGATTACAACGATAAATCCATCGATAATCCATACAGGAAACCCTAATAAGATAACATATATTAAATTTTTTTTATTCTCTTTTAATCTTTTCATACCATTCTTAAAATTTCTTATAAATCTTCCAATATAATTTGCAATCTTTGGAGAGATTTTTGTAATTATTCGTATTATGGTTTCAGTTTTATACAATAATAATATTATTCCGATCAATATTCCAATTATTAAAACTGCTCCAATAACTAGATAAAACTGTATGTTCAATCCTAAAATTTCTCTCGAATTGACTTCACCAATATTACTTAAATATAAATATATTAAAGCAAAACAACTAATTAAGAACAGTAATATTAGATCTAATATTCTTTCTAAAGCGATACCTGCCGTTGATTCACCCAATCCTATTTCTTCTTCATCCCTTATTATAAAAATCTTAGCAAAATCTCCTAATTTTCCGGGAGTCACATCATTTATAACAAATGAAGCACCAGTAGAAAATAAACAATTCGCATACTTGACATTATGATTAAGACCATTAAAAATCAGTTTTAATTTATAAGCTCTTAAAATGAAAGCAATAGTATATGTTATTATAAAAACAAATAAGCCAATAAATCCCACTGAGATAATATTTTGAATCAAATTTGAAAAATCTACAAAATAAGCCATTAAAATAATTAATATTATTGTTGCGATTCCAATGAGAATTCGTTTCCTTCTCTTTAACCAACCAAAAAATCCTATTGTTTTCTTTTCATTCATGAATTGTAATTCTAAATTTAATTTTTATCTTAAATTTTTTTAATTTTTTTAAAGCATGCTATAATTCTTTAATTATATTGAGAATGTAAATAAAAATTGAAAAAAGAGAGATTTATGAGAAAAGTAGAATTACTGGCCCCTGCAAAAAACTTCAAAGCAATTAAAGCCGCTTCAAATTATGCAGACTCCGTTTATTTTGGTGTTGAAAAGTTCAATATGAGGATGAGATCTGATAATATAGCTTTAAATGATTTATTCAAAATTATTGATTATTGCCATGATAAAGATTTAAAAGCATATTTAGCAACAAATATCCTTGTCTATGATAATGAAATAAAAGAGATTAGAAAAACTATTGAAAAAGGGAAACAATCAGGAATTGACGCAGTCATAGTGCATGATTTAGCAGTAATTCAAATTGTTAAAGAGTTTGGAATCCCTTTTCATATTTCTACTCAATGTAATATATCAAATTCTTTATCAGCTAAATTTTATGAGGAACTTGGTGCTGAACGTATTATTTTAGCTAGAGAACTTTCCCTTGAAAAGATTAAAGAAATTAAAAGGAATCTTACAAAAACCGAAGTTGAAGTATTTATTCATGGAGCAATGTGTACATCTGTCAGTGGAAGATGTTATTTTTCTCAAGATATCTGTGGAACCGCTGAAAAATCAGCTAATAGAGGGAATTGTGAACAACCGTGTAGGAGAAGATGGTGGGTTTGGGATGATTTGAAGAATGAATTTATCTATGATGGTGTAAGATTTATGAATTCAAGAGATTTATGCACCATAGCATATATACCTCAATTAATTGAAGCGGGAATTGATTCCTTTAAAATAGAGGGTAGAATGCGTCATCCCCACTATGTAGAGATTGTTTCAAAAATATATCGTGAAGCTATAGACGCTTATTATGATAATTCATTTACTAAAAAAAAAGTAGGAAAATGGGTTACTGAATTAAAGAAAGTCTATAATAGAGGTTTTACTTCGGGTTTTTACTTTAATAGAATGACTGAAAAGGATCATCAACATAAATCACCTTCAAATCTATCTCATTATAGATATATAAAAGTAGGACAAATTGAGAATTATAATGAAAATACAAACTTCTCAAATATATCACTTGATAATGGATACTTATCCATAAATGATGATATTATAATCATGGCAAAAGATACTGACACTTACATTCACCAAAAAGTCCAAAAAGTAATGTACAAGGGAAAAGAAGTAAATAAAACACCAAGAGGATCGAAAAATAAGAAAGTCGCAATTCAATTGAAAGTAAATGATAAAGTTATTGGGAATGGTAAGGATAAAGTTTATGTATTTACTGACAAAACGTACTATAAAAAGAAATATTCATTATGATCTGTTCATTTTATTTTAACTAAGAATTCATTTAATATAGGTATTTTTTATGGAAAAAGATAATAAAAAAATAGTTGAATCCGTACCCAATTATTCCGAAGGAATAGACAGCCAAAAAATTGAATCAATAGTAGATGAGATCAGAAAGACTCCTAATACTCGAATTGTGGATGTTCAATACGATTCTGATTATAATAGAGCTGTTATTACATTTGTAGGAACACCTGAAGCTGTATTAGAGGCAAATATAAATGCTGCTAAAAAAGCTATTAATTTGATCGATATGAATTCACATAAAGGTCAACATCCCCGAATTGGAGCTGTTGACGTTGTTCCATTTGTACCAGCACAAAATGTAACTATGGAAGAATGTATTGAATTATCAGTAAAATTTGCTGAAACAATGGCAAAAGAAGGAGTCCCTGTTTATCTGTATGAAGAATCTGCTCGAAAATTGGAGAGGAAAAATATTGATAATATTCGAAAGGGAGAATATGAAAAACTTAAAGAAGCAATTAAAACAGATCCAGAGCGAAAACCTGATTTTGGCCCATCTGAATTTCATCCAACAGCAGGGGCATTAATAACAGGAGCAAGAAATCCGCTAATAAGTTTTAATATTAATCTAGGCACAAAAGATATCGCAATTGCCAGGAAAGTTGCTAAGTTCATTCATTTGCGTACTGGTGGACTGGTAAATATAAAAGCAATGGGAACTGAACTGAAAAATCGTGATTATGTACAAGTTGGTATTTCAAATATAAATTATAAAAAAACTCCATTGTATAGACAAATGGAGTTAGTGAGGATGGAAGCTGCTCGATATGGCGTGCCTATAATAGGAACGGAGTTAATAGGTGTACTACCACTAGGAGCAGTACTGAATTCACTGGAATATTACTTACAACTTGATAATCCAGAAAAATTAGAAGATAAACACTTACTAGAATTTTATTTTGATTTCTAAGGATTTAATTTAGAAATTCATTATCAACAACTATTTTACCATTTTTTATTACTTTTAATGCCAAATTTACACCAAAATGATAAGGTAAGAATTCGTGATTAGGTACATCAAACACGACTATATCTGCTTTTTTTCCAATTTCAAGACTACCAACCTCGTCTTGTCTTTGTAATGCACATGCGCTATTAATTGTTGATGCTGTGAGTGCCTCGGCTGGTGAAAGCTTCATATTATAGCAGGCTAAAGCAATTATCATTTGCATTGATTCTGTCCAACAATTTGGATTAAGATCGGTAGCTAGGGCGATGGGTATTCCTAAATCGATCATTTTTCTTGCAGGTGCATAATCCTTTAACATTAAACAAAATGGTGTTCCTGGTAGGAGTGTTGCAATAACTCCTGCTTCTGCCATAGCTTTTAAACCATCATCATTTGACTTTAGTAAATGACCTGTTTGAATTGCCCTTATTTCAGAAGCCAATAATGCTCCATTAGTATCAACAATCTCGTCAATATGAATTTGAGGTTTTAAACCGTATCTAATAGCTGTTTTCAATATCTTACTTGTTTGTTTTCTTGTAAAAATCCCTTCTTCACAAAATACATCGCAAAATTCCGCTAGATTTTCTTCTGCAATTTTAGGAATCATATCTGAAATAATCAATTTAACATAATCATTAGAGTTATTCTGATATTCTGGAGGTATTGCGTGTGCTCCCAAGAAGGTTGGAATTATATCTATTGGATGTTCTTCGTTTAAAATTTGAATAGCCCTTAGCTGTTTAATCTCACTATCTGTGTTTAAACCGTAACCAGATTTTGTCTCGATGGTAGTTGTCCCACATTCCATCATTCTATTCAAGATTTTCTTGCCATTTTCAACTAATTTTTCTAAAGATGCTTTTCTTGTTTCACGAACTGTCTTTAAAATTCCTCCTCCTATTTTTAAAATCTCAAGATAACTCTTTCCTTTAAGTTTCATTGATAATTCATTTTCTCGTGTGCCATCAAAAATAATGTGTGTATGTGGATCGACAAATCCAGGAGTAACTAGCTTATTTGATGCGTCTATTTTTGTAAGAACTTTCCCAATTTCATATTTTGATATGAATTCATCGGTAGTCCCAATAAAAACAATTCTATCATCTTTAGTAGCTATGGCTCCATCATTAATAATTGCTAACTCTAACATTTCTTCACCTATTCTTGGAGCGCCATATTTTGTATTCATAGTGACAAGTTCATTACAGTGGTACACAACTAAATCTGGTTCAATACTAGAAAACAATTCTTTTTTTGAATAGGTTGATGCCACAAACAAATCAATCAAACTTTTAGTTATTTTGTGAGATTTTTAATAATTCATTACTTTTGATAATATTTAATGCGGAGTTAATATATTCGGATAAAATTGCATCTTCATTGATATGAGGTATCTGTGTCCGAATATATTTATGACATTTTTCTAATATTATACTTGATTTCAAAGGTCTTCTAAAGTCAAATGCTTGTGCAGCGCATAAAAGTTCAATTGCAAGTATTTTTTCAAGATTTTTTAAGACTTTAAGAGTTTTTCTTGCACTGATTGGGCCCATACTTACATGATCTTCTTGTCCTCCTCCCGTAGGTATACTATCTGCACTTGCAGGAAAGCAAAGTGATTTATTTTCACTAACTAAAGCAGCTGATGTATATTGTGTTATCATAAATCCTGAGTTTAAACCAGCTCTTTCGATTAAATTTGAAGGTAAACCCCATTTTCCTTCAAGTAATAAGAAAATCCGTCGATCAGAGATATTACCAAGTTCTGATGCTGCAAAACAAATATAATCTAAAGGGAGAGCAAGAGGTTGACCATGAAAATTTCCTCCACTATAAGATTCTTCTTTGCTAAAAATTATTGGATTATCTGTAACTGAATTAAGCTCGCATTCTAATTTTTCATTAAAATGTAATAAAGCATCTCTAGAAGCCCCATGGACTTGAGGGATACATCTAATAGAATAAGGATCCTGAACACGTTCACAATCCTTATGAGATTCTACAAATTTGGAATCTTCTAGAAATCTCCTAATTCTTTTGGCAACTATTATTGCTCCTTTATGAGGTCGTAATTGTATTAATTTTTCTGTGAAAGGTTGAGGTGACCCTAAATAACCCTCAATAGTTAAAGCACTAATAAGATCAGCATGATCTAAACATTTGTTAAACTTTTCAGATATTTTCACTCCAAATGCAGAAATGAATTGTGTACCATTAATTAAGGCTAATCCTTCTTTCGCATGGAGCTTTAGGGGTTTCATTTTATGTTCATTTAATATTTTCTCCGTCGATATATAATTTTTACCATCTTTAGTTATATAACCTAAGCCTATTATGGGTAAAAATAAATGAGCTA